>NZ_JBZMXT010000072.1:0-10942 GCF_058506495.1 Methyloceanibacter sp.
CGCGCGGTTCGAGCACCATACCTTCGCCAACCGTAACTTCTTCGGCCGTCAGGGCGAGATCCTTGAGGACGGCGATAAGCGGGGGCTGACAGTCTTCGACAGTGAGCACGAAGCGGACGCTGTCTCGGCCTACGCTCAGACCGTGATCCACGCGACGCCGGCTCTCGATATCGTCCCGGGCATTCGCTTCGAGCATTTTTCTTCGGAAGTGCGTCAGCTTTCTTCGAGTGAGGAAGAAGGCGAGGGCGAACGCGAGCTTGAAGAGTGCGAGATTGACGGTCAGGACTTCTTCAACGAGGGCGAATGCGTCATCTTTGAAATCAATCCCAACGACCAGAACTTCAGCTACGACAAGACGTACTGGCTACCGGGCATCTCGTTCTCTTGGGGCTTGTTCGGTAGAGATGTGGTGCCGGTTTCGGCGGATAAGGGTCTTCAAGAAGTCGAGACGGTCTATCACACAACGATGTACGGCGGGTACAACCGCGGCGTGACCATCCCTGTTCAGCGCGAGGGACCCTTCCCACCGCGTGACGAGCTTGGCGACAACTTCCAGCTCGGTGTGCGGTCGACCGGCATCAAGGGTGTGATCTTTGACGTGGCCGGCTTCTTCAAGTCTATCGAGAACTACCAGATCCGTGGTTCTGCAACGACCACTTCTGGCCTCAACGTCTACACGAACATTGACGAGGTTGAGATCAGCGGCGTGGAGATGTACGGGCGCCTCGACTCGCGGCCGTTCACTGGATGGAAACTGAATCCTTACTTCGAAGGGACCTTCACGTATACGAACGGTGAGATCACGGAGGGTATTTTGCCAGACGGAACGAACGTCGTCGGCAATCGCATTCCCTTCGCGCTGCAGGAAGTCGCATATCTGACCACGGGCATCGAGAGCACGGCAGGTTGGAACGCGAGCGTCAGCTATGTCTATCGCGGTGACTTCTTCACGGACGAGGAAAACACGCCTTTCGCGGGCGATCCGAGCGGCGAGGATGGCAAGGTCCCGAGCGTCTGGCTTCTCAATGCGCGGGCGAACTACACGATCCCCCGGGACGTGTGGGGTGGCAAGTTAACGGTCTTCGTATCCGGCGAGAACCTTACCGACAAGCTCTACATTACCGACCGCGAGGACGGCATCAAGCCAGGCCTTGGACGTTCGGTGATGGCTGGCGCACGGATGAAGTGGTAGTCTAGAGCCCTCGGAATTACAGTTCGTTCCGACTTGCCCTGGCATGGGTTGTCGAGTAGCGCTGGCGCTGCTAGGCGGCCGCCGGCGCAAGCTCCAACAGGATCGCTGTTGCAAACGAAATGGCTCAGGCTTCGGAGACCCGACTACTTCTTATTGCACTCTGCGCAGCGGTACTGGTCAGCGTGCCGGCTGATGCGATCGCGACGACGGCAGCGGCAAAGCGACCGACGAGCATCTATGCAACGCCCAATACGAACGCGAAGGTCCTCGGGCTCATCGGCATCTCGCAAGTCGTCAATGCGACCGCCTGCAAGAAGGGTTGGTGTCGCGTCGGAGGCGGCTACGTTAAGACCGGTCACCTTCGGTTCTTCCAGGAACGCGAAGGTTACAAGAACGCCTACGACTACCGCACGCCGCTGCCTCCGCCGAATTACGGCTATACGCCGGGGTTTTGGGGCTATGGCGCGCGCCGCTATTATGACCGCTTCGGCAACTATACGAAATACGGCGTCCCGGGCTATCGTGGCCCCATCGATCGAACGGAGGGAACCGTCGAGACACGCCGCCTCCGACCCGGTCGACGTTAGCTCTTGTGAGCAACGGTAAGGGGCTGGATTAAGCTCTTATCGTCATGAAATCCCGCGCTAAGGGGCTGGCTCTTTGGCAAGAATTTTGCCGCTATATTGCCAAGGCCTCCCTTATGTTTTAACCCCTGAAACCAACGCGGACTGTGCAATGTCCGTCAGGGAAGCGCTCTAGTGGGCCTGAAAAAGCGACAAGCGTCGCTGCTAAATTCAAGCTTAGCTAGAAAGGATGAATCCGATGAAAAACCTATTGATTGCGGCTGCCGCGCTCGCATTCGTGGCAACGCCTGCTTTCGCCGATGACGATCCGTCTGAGGCAGAGACTGCGAAGATCAAGGAAGTTCTTGCTGCCTGGGGCTGTGAAGGTGGTGAATATGAAAAAGAAAGCGAGGCCACAGGTGTCTTTGAAGCCGAGGACGTGAAGTGCAAAGACGGTCGTCAGTACGACTTCCGGTTGGACAAAGACTTCAACGTCCATGTGATCACCGCCGACTAAGACGCGCGATCCTCACGACGCGGGCGTTCATCCCCGTCAGAAGAGTGTCGGAGACCGAGTGACAAGAAGGCACGGCTCTCGGGCCGTGCTTCTCTTTGTTTCTGCAATGGTGAGGAACTGTCTTTGCCAACGTCGCCCGCATCTTGTCGTTGCGGCCAAGATTCGTCTTGACGGGCGCCACCCGAACACGCCAAGAAATTGCTGCTATGCTCATCAAAGTTATCGGTGCGGGTGCAGGCGGCGGCCTGCCGCAATGGAACTGCAACGGTCGAAACTCGGCCGAAGCGCGATCGGGTGTCCCAACCGTCAAGCCGCGGACGCAAGCCTCTGTTGCTGTGAGTGCGGACAGCAAGCAGTGGGTTCTGTTGAACGCTGCGCCAGACTTGCGACAGCAGATCAACGAGACGCCTGAGCTTCAGCCAGACCCGAATGGTCCGCCGCGCAATAGCCCGATCAAGTCCGTCGTTCTCACGAACGGCGACGTGGACGCGGTCGCAGGGCTCCTATGCCTCCGAGAGAGCCAGCCGCTGACCGTCTATGGCAGCGCGCGCGTGCTCGACGTGCTTGCAAGCAATAGCATCTTTGATGTGCTCAATCCGGACTTGGTCGCGCGCAAGACGATGACGCTGGGGTCGCCGTTCGCCATTGAGGGGCCGGACGGACCTGTCGGACTGACGGTCGAGGGCTTCGACGTACCAGGCAAGATCCCGCTTTATCTTGAAGACGAGGAAAAGGGCACGGGCGGCAGTTTTGGCACCCAGGTCGGCGATACCATCGGTCTCAAGGTGACCGAGGACGTAAGCGGTAAGTCGTTCTTTTTCATCCCGGGCTGTTCAGGGCTCGACGATATCTTGCGGAGCCGACTTCAGGGTGCCGAACTCTTATTTTTCGACGGCACGCTCTACGAGAACAACGAAATGATTGATCAGGGGCTTATGCAGAAGACGGGCGATCGCATTGGGCACATGAATATGTCTGGGCCTAACGGTACGCTAGCTCTCATGGAGCCGCTCGGCATTGCGCGAAAGATCTATATCCATGTGAACAATTCTAACCCTGTGCTGCGTGATGACTCGCCTGAGCGTGCCGCGGTCGAGGCCGCAGGTTGGACCGTTTCTTATGACGGCATGACCGTCACCGTCTAAGACGATTTGGTTATCTGACGTTCGCAAATGAACGCACTAAGCAGGGCTCATTGAGAGCTTTGCCAGCAAAGCTTTCTTAAGATCTGTGGTTTGCCGGAGTGCGCCTGCCTAAGTAGGCGTCCTCCGTAAACAGATCGATTTGTCGGCGTTCCCGATCGACCGATTTGTTGAGGCCAACCGCGCGCCGAGGCATTTTCACCACGCCACTAGTCTTCTTTCACCTTGTTGGTGATGCTGAAGTCTTTGTCGAGATAGATGTCGTACTGGACACGGTCACAGATGGCATCCTCCGCCTCATAGCCGCCTTTTTCGGCCTCGATTTCGCTGTCAGCGACGGTGCATCCGATCGCCTTGATCGCATTTTGCACGCCCTCGATTTCTTGTTCCGTCAACGCCCTATCGTCGGCTTGGGCGACCGTAGACATTGCCGCTATCGCAAGTGCGCATATGAGAATTCGCATGATGATTCTCCGTTCTTCTCTCGATTGTTTGCCACTCGCTTCGAGTTAAGGAGGGTATGCATCTCCTTCAAGACCGGCGTGTGCCTATCGTCATGAGGTGACCGATTTTTAACGTGGTCGCCGAATGCAGCGGCGGCAAGCCCCCAGTCCGGCCCAAGCATGTAACACCGTAGACTGACGTTCACATGCCGACGCAGGTGCCATACTGGCCGCCCACGGCCAGGCAGGTTCCACCGACACCACAATCGATATCGTGAGAGCAGAGCTTCTTCTGAGGGGCGGTCAAGTCCAGCGGCTCACGGAGCCCAGTGTCATAGTTGCCGCAATGGCCCGTCTTGTTGCCGGGACGCTTGAGGCATCTCTCCGACATCGGACACTCTGCGTCGAACGAGCAGGCGAGAGCGGGGTGACACACGACCATCAAGGCGACTAGCAGCAGCGCTCTCATCCTTTGGTCTCTCAGCAGAGTTTCGCGTCGTGCCCATGCACGGGCGAAGCGTCATTTTACGGCTGCGCGTGGAGAGACTCCAGCAGGCTCGTTTGGGAAAGGCCGAGGATTATTTCTGACCGCGCTAACTCGACTGCATTGCCGGTTCGGGCCGGGCATCGTCGATCGCCACGACGTTATTGCTCTGCGGAGCGGCTGCAACAGGCTTCAGGGCGCCAACCGCAGCGGTGGTCCAATAGGCATGGATGCGTCCCGCAAACGGTTGCGGCTTCTCGACAAAGAGACGCTCACCCCGGACCTTGGCGTCTTTCCGCAGCTCCTTTAGCCGGATCTTGCACCTTTTCAGAAATGCGGAGACATCCTCGGGTGTGCCAAACGTCATGGCCGGCGCAGTCGCGAGATGCATCAGATTGGCGATGTCGTGGTCGTCGCCAAGCGTCTGGGACAGGCCGCGAGCTGCCTCGGCGCGCGCTCCGAGTTCGGATGGCCAGCAGGCCGTGAGCAATTGCATATGGCGCCAGTGTCTCTGGACGCTCTTGCGCCAATCGTGAAGAAGCTCTGGATCCTTTTTACGGGAGGCCGACTTGAACTGCTCCCGGGCACGGTAGTAGTTGAGCTGCAGTCCCTTCGATAACGGCGTGAAATCGTCGGGATAGACCACGAGGCTTGCAAATCGCGGCCGAAGCTCCAAGAGCATCTCCAGTGATTGCGATGCCGAACTTCGTTCCAGATTCCGCGCAGCGGCTTCACGCCGCTCCTGTAGCCAGTCTCGCATCGCCTCGATAGGAGCATCGCCCAGCCCTGGTTCGGTCTTGCGCTCTAGCGTATTCAGAGCATCGAATAGGGCGTGCGCGTCCCTGGCCGCCGCAAGCCCTTTGCCAATTTTGGCAACGCGCTTGTTGAGGTTCGCATACAGAGGTTCCGGCATGCCTGGTCGGGCCAGGCCGAGAAGCGACCGTAAGCGCTTGAAACACTTGCGTGCACTATGAACGCCTTTGTGCCGGTCCGGCGGCGCCGCCAGCGACGTATGAGCTATGTCTAACTCGGCGAGAGCAACAAAACGCAACGCCTCACTGATGGGCAAGGCTGGATCAAGCCGATAACTCATCGATGCTCCGCAGGTATAAAGGTTCGAAGACAAGTGTTCCGGCAGACCATGCAAAGGTCAAGTCTAATCGGTCGGCTATCCTTATGTGAGCGACGCTCGCCGCCGTCGTCCCGGCCCCGTGAGCTTCATCCAGGCCTCTGCGCGCCGCTCGGGGGCTTCATGCGTCAAGATGTCCGTGATGACTGCCAAGCTGTCGGCGCCGGCCTCCAGGACCAAGCGTGCGCGATCGGGCGTGATCCCCCCAATCGCCACGAGGGGACACGGCACTTTGGCTTTCCAAGTGGCAACGCGCTCAAGGCCCTGCGGTGCCCAGGGCATTTTCTTCAGCAGAGTCGGGTAGATAGGTCCAAGCGCCACATAGTCGGGGTTGGCGGAGAGAGCGATGTCCAGCTCCTCGTCGCTATGCGTGCTGATGCCGAGCTTTATCCCGGCACGCCGGATAGCCCTGATGTCTGCGTTCGCGAGATCCTCCTGACCAAGATGCACAAAGTCGGCCCCGGCATCGATTGCCAGCTGCCAGTAGTCGTTGACCACAAGCTGGCAATCCGCCTGTTTGCACAGCCGGATAGCATCTTCGATCTGACGCCTGATGACGTCAGCCGGCGCGTCTTTGATGCGCAGCTGTACCAGCTTCAAACCGGCCGGAAGGAGCCTCTTCAGCCAGTCCGTGTCGGGTAAGATTGGATAGAATGGGTCGAGCTGTCTCACGCTACCGGTCAAGACGCGCTGTCGATTTTGAAGAACGGCGTGCCGACCACGGGGGTCGAGGGTGTTGCCATGTCGCGCGGCTCCACAATGCCGGCCTCAAAGGCGAGCCTTCCGCCTTCGACAGCACGGGCGAATCCACGCGCCATGGTGACCGGGTTGTCGGCCTTCGCGATGGCGGTGTTCAAGAGAACCGCGTCGTAGCCCATCTCCATGACTTCGGCAGCATGAGATGGTGCCCCAAGGCCCGCGTCAACGATGAGGGGGGTCTCGGGGAAATAGGCGCGCAGGGTCTGAAGCGCTGTCTTGTTGGCGAGCCCTCGCGCGGAGCCGATGGGTGACCCCCAAGGCATGAGAACCTCACAGCCGACTGCAGCTAGGCGTTCGGCCACACTCAGGTCCTCGGTGGTGTAGGGCAGCACCTCAAATCCGTCGGCGCAGAGCTCAGCTGCCGCTTCCACGAGACCAAAGACCTCCGGTTGCAGCGTGTCGTCGTTGGCGATGACTTCAAGCTTGATCCAGCTGGTCCCGAACAGCTCGCGCGCCATCTGAGCGGTGGTAACGGCTTCCTTGGCGGTGCGGCAACCGGCGGTGTTGGGAAGGACCCGACGTCCCATCTCTTCGATCAAACCCCAGAAACCCTGGCCGGTCTTGGCGCGGGCAGACTCCCGCCTCAGCGAGACCGTGACGATTTGAGCGCCAGAAGCTTCGACCGCCTGCCGCAAGAGATCCGGTGAGGCATACCCAGCTGTGCCGAGCAGCATGCGTGAGGAGAATTTTGTGCCGTAGATTTCAAGCATCAGCGGTCGTGACCTAGCGGCCTTTTCCTATCCACCCTGTCTCGGCGCCACGATTTCGATTTCGTCGGCCTCCGAGAGCTCGGTTCGCGCACGGGCGGAGGCGGCTACGAAACAGCCATTCACGGCGGTGGCAATCTTCGCGTTGGCGAAGCCGAGTGCCGTACAGAGTTCGTCCAAGCTGAGTGCCTCTGTGGTGTGCTGCTCACCGTTTACCAAAATCTGCAATGAACACCTCCGGGTGTGTGGCGCCCGTTTCCAGGTGCTGCGCCACCAGCTCGGCCATCACTGGCGAAAGCAAGAAGCCGTGCCGGTACAAGCCGTTCACAAAGATATAGCCTGAACTTGTTATAATCCTAGGCCGGTTGTCGGGAAAAGCGGGCCGCACGCCGGCGCCGAGGGTGAGGATTTCTGCCTCCCCAAAAGCCGGATCGAGCACATAAGCGGCACTCAGAAGTTCCAATGCCGAACGCAGCGTCACCGGTCCGCCATCCTCGCGTTCGATCGAGGTGGCACCAAGCATGAACACATTTGCGCCTGTCTCGTCTTGACCCCAAGGCACAAGATAGAGCGGAAAACGTGGGTGGAGCAGGCGAACCGGGCGCTCAAAGGAAACGTCCGGCGCGCGAACAACAATGCGCTCGCCGCGCACGCCACGCAGAGTTGGCAGCATGTCTTGCGCCCCGAGACCCCGGCAATCGACGATAAAGTCCGCACCCTCGGGAGTTTCGCTGGTGCCCAGCTGGACAGCCGCGCCCGCGCTCCGCACTTCATTGAGAAGAAAGGTCAGCGCGGCGCCAGGATCGAGATGCGCTTCGTCTGCATAGAACAAGGCCGTGTCGAAGCGCGGCGCAAGGGCCGGCTCCAACTGCTCAAGCTGTGTGGAGTCCAAACGGCTCGCCCCTTGCGTCATGCGCTCGAAACGATCGAGAAGCTTGCGGTCTCGGGCAGGGGCAACCACGACGCTGCCGTTCATGCTTAGACCCGGATATAGGCCCTGCCACAGCTGGATGCCCCGCAGCCCCAGGTCTGTTATGACGGACTCGGCGCTTTCTTCCTCGCATCGTGGTGCAAGCATGGCTCCGGCCCACGGACTGCATGCGTCGGCAAACGGTTCGGCTGACTGCTCCACCACAATGACACGATGCCCACGGCGCGCGAGTGTCAGCGCCTGCCAGAGCCCAGTGACTCCAGCGCCACGGATCGCGATCTTGTAAGGGCCAGACATAAGGTTTGAGTTGCTCGCCATTGCGTGGGGACAGAGGCATAGCGCGTCAGATGCGCCGACACCAAGTGCTCAATCGCCAAATTCTCAGTCACCAAGTGCGACACCATCGCGGCGAGGGTCGGCGCCGCCTTCCAGGCCGTCGGGCGTGACGGCGATGATATGCAGCCCGCTGGTCATGGGGACCCGTCGGACCGTGTGGCCTTTAGAATCGAGCGCATTCTCGAGCTCATCGCCGTCTTCACCGGTTTCAAGGAGAACCCCGCGCGGTGTTCCGCCGAAATTGATGAGAGCTGCGGCCTCAGCCGGGTTCAAACCCCAATCAAGCATCGCGACGATCGCCTTTAGATTGAAGAGGATGATCCCGGCGCCTCCTGGCGACCCAAGCACGTACTCGAGATCACCGTCAGGGCCGAAAATCATAGTCGGATCCATGGAGCTTCGTGGTCGCTTCCTAGGTTCGACGCGATTGGCGACCTCCTCACCGTCCTTGTCCTTTGGAAGAAAGGAAAAATCAGTAAGCTGATTGTTTAGTAGGAAACCTCGGACCATGCTCCGCGCCCCGAACGCGAATTCGATAGTCGTGGTCATGGAGAAAGCATCACCGTTGCCATCAATCACAGAGATATGGCTTGTGCCACCGCTCTCCTTGGTAGCGTCACGGCCGAAAGAACCGGAGACGTTCGGCGGCGTCCCGTGCGTGACTTCTTCTGCAGCACGATCGGGGTCAATCAGTGATCGCCGTGTTGCCAGGTACTCTTTGTCGAGAAGGCCGGCTACGGGAACGGAGACGAAGTCGGAATCTGCGAGGTATCGCGCCCGATCGGCGAAGGCGAGGCGTTGCGCTTCGACAAGTGCGTGCATCGCACTTGGGTCAATCGGGCTCGTCCCAAGGTCAAACGGTTCAATCATCCCGAGCGCTTGTCCGACCGCGACGGCGCCGGACGATGGGGGCCCCATGCCGCAGACAGAGACACTGCGATAAGGCACGCAGACGGCAGGGCGCTTCTTAGGTTGGTAGTCGGCAAAGTCCTTCTCGCTCAGAGTGCTGGCACCACGCTGATCGCTTTGGACCGTCTTCACGATATCGGACGCGATCGGGCCTTCGTAGAAGGCTTCGATTCCCTCATTGGCGAGAGTTTCGAGCGTCTGAGCGAGCTCTTCGTTCTTGAGCACGGTTCCGGCCGAGTGCGGCTTGCCATTCTTATCGAAGAAATAGGCGCGGGCGACAGCATCGAACGTGTTGATGTCCGCATCCCCCAGCATTTTTGATAGCCGCGCCGAGACTGGAAAGCCGGCGCGGGCAAGCTTGATGGCAGGCTGAAAAAGCTCGGCCCAGGGCAGCTTGCCGTATTCGTCGTGTACGAGCTTGAGGACCGCCAGCACGCCGGGGACACCGACGGAAAGACCGCTATGCATTGCGACGGGGCGTGGCAAGGGATTGCCAGCCGCATCGAGGAAGAGCTCGGGCGTGGCGCCTGCGGGGGCGGTCTCGCGGCCGTCATAGTTGGTGAGAGTCTCCTGCACGGCATCCCAATAGAGAACAAAGGCGCCGCCGCCGATTCCTGACGATTGCGGTTCGACCAGCGTCAACACCATTTGCGCGGCAATGCCGGCGTCGATCGCCGCGCCACCTTTGCGCAGCATGTCGAGGCCGGCCTGCGTTGCCAGGGGATGGGCGGCAACGATCATATGCTCTTTGGCTTTGACCAGCGGCTTTTGCGCGAAGCCGCTCGCGCCTTCGGGCAGATCGAGACTATGTGCCGGAGCAGTGAGAAGGAAGATCGCCGCAAGTGCAGCAAACACGCGGTACGATTGCTTGGTAAGGTGCAACATGGGGCGCAGCATATCGACTTTCGCTGTCGCTGCCAGTCACGCGTCCGTTAGCCTGTCTCAATGAAAATCCCGAGACTTCGGCAAGATCGGCGATTTGGGAATCACGCGGGCGTCGCGAGGGTGGCAGCGCGGGTGCCAACTTGGGCGGCTTGTGTTGCGCCGGACGCTGTGCGGGCCCGCTCGCCACGAGCCTTGGTCCGGTCTGCGGACTTCGTCCGCGTTGGCCAACGTGGCCTCGAGCTCTTCGCCGTCTTCCGACAGGCGGTCGAGCCAGTGATTTTTGTCTTCGAGCCGCTCCGCCACGACGTGGATAATATCTTCGTGTCGTTGCACACGGCCATGGATCACGACGAGCCGCGCCCCCATCACTACTTTACGCATGCGCTCCAGGATCGTGGGCCAGATCACTGCGTTGGCGACGCCTGTCTCGTCTTCAATAGTCATAAACACAACGCCAGAGGCTGTGCCAGGACGCTGGCGCACCAAGATCACGCCGCCCACGCTGACTCGCGTCCCGTCTTTCATGGCCTTGACCGCAGCACATGAGACGATACGGGCAGCCGATACTTGCGCTCGCAGGAACGTCATCGGATGGGCCTTAAGCGAAAGGCGCAACGTGCGGTAATCGTTCACCACATGCTCAGGCATCGGCATGGCCGGGAGAGTGACATCCAGTTCACGGCCTATTTCGGTGGTGCGCGTATGTTCGAACAGCGGCAGGGCAATCTCTTTGGGCAGGCCGCGCACAGCCCAGAGGGCTTGCCGACGGTCTAGGCCGACCGAGCGGAAGGCGTCGGCACTAGCGAGTCGCTCGATACTGGCGCGGCTAAGACCGCTGCGGCGCCACAGATCCTGGGTGTCAGTATAGGGGCGGTCGCGTCTTTCTACAGCCTGAGTGGCGTCGGCCTCACGAAAACCATCGATCTGCCGAAGCCCCAATCTTAG
>NZ_JBZMXT010000073.1:0-10926 GCF_058506495.1 Methyloceanibacter sp.
CCTATTTGGCTTGGGTGACCTTCGCTGCATTTCTCAATTGGGAGATTGTCCGGCTAAACGGTCCGTTCGGCGGACGATAGACTTCGATGGATGCGCTGGTTTCAAGCGACTGGGTCGTCGATCTCGTTCTCGTCTTTATGTTCGTCGAAGCAGCGGGGCTCATCGCCTATCGTACGCTTACAGGACGCGGCCTAGCGCCTGTGTCCGTCGCATTAATGTTGCTACCCGGTGCATGTCTCGTATTTGCGCTGCGGGCTGTGCTCGATGACGCAGCAACCACAGTGGTGATCGCATGGTTGACATTGGCGCTGGTGGTGCATGTTGCCGATCTGTGGCAGCGCTGGAGAGGACTGTAAATAAAACAAGATGGCCTCTCTTAATTGTCAGCATTCATTGACAGTATGTCGGATCGGCATAGACTGTTTCTGTAGTAGAAAAAAGATTTCTAAGGCGCTTCGATTTCGACGAAAGCGCTATTTTCCGGGAGGAACCCCATGAAAGTCTCGGACATACTCAAGACAAATGGGTCAGCTGTTATCACGGTACGCCGGGATGAAACGGTTCTTGATCTCTCAGAGAAACTCCGACAAGAGCGCTTCCGGCACCTGCCCGTTCAAGATGGGCAAAAGCTGGTGGGCATCATCAGTATTGGTGACGTGATGAAGCATCGCCTGAGCGAAGTTCAGCTCGAGGCCGATGTCTTGCGCGACTATGCCCGAGTCCAGCGTTAGGAGGGCGTAACGATGGTTATGACGGTAGCGAATGTCCTGAAGATCAGGGGCAGGATTTACAAGACGGTCAAACCAACCGAAACGCTGCGAGAGTTTGCGCAGCATTTGAAGGAGGACCGAATTGGCGCCATGGTCGTGACCGAAGACGGCGATGCGCTCGACGGCATAATCTCGGAACGCGATCTCGCCTACGGCCTTGCCAAATACGGCGATAAACTTGCTGAGATGAAAGTCTCTGAGCTCATGACAAAGGTCGTCCTCGTTTGTTCGCCGGAGGACAGCATCGAGGAAGTCATGGACTTCATGACCCAGCGCCGCATACGCCATCTCCCCGTTAAAGAGGATGGAGAGCTGATCGGCATGATTAGTATGAGCGATGTAGTCAAAGCACACCTGACGGGCAGGTTGATGTCTGCCCGTCTGGCGTGACTTTTGTGTTCGCCGCGTAGCCTATTTCGGAATGGTCTTTAGATAGGCGATGATGTTGGCCCGCTCGGTCGGATCCTTAATCCCCTGAAAGGCGAGAGCCATCATTGACGTGGGCAAGAGCGCCTTGGGGTTTTCGAGCCACGCGTCCATATGTTCTTCGTTCCAGACGTAGCCCTCCTCACCAAGCTTCTTCATACCGGGCGAGTACGCAAAGCCTGGATAGGCGCCAGCCGTAGCGCCGATAATGCCGTTGAGCGGAGGCCCAATAACGGATTGCGCATTGGGACCGACTTGGTGACATGCTGCGCATTGGCCAAATACGGCCTTCCCCGCCTCAGGATCCCCTGCAAGAGCGGGGGCGCTAAAGCCAGCAATCAGCGCGATCCCAATGAGACTCTTTTTTACCCAGCTTCTCATGACTTAGCTTCCTCCGATCGGTTTCGTTATCTCCATCATTTCAGATTCGATCATAGCGGAAAACACCGAACGCCCCAAAGTGTGAAGTTGCGTCTGCAGAAGATTCATTAACGCAAGCCTATTTCAAGGCCACTAGCCGAGTGCGGTGCGAAAAAGCGCTTGTGCAGACTATGCAGCGTTGTTCTGCTGACGGACCTTTGCCCTTAAACGCGCGCGGACAGCCAGCTTCCGGAAAAGCGACAATCGATCGATGAACAGCTTGCCGTTGAGATGATCAATTTCATGTTGAATGCATACAGCGTCCATATCGGTTAGCACGTGCTCGAAAGAGTCGCCGTGCCGGTCTTGCGCACGGACGTGAACTTTTGTCGCTCGTATCACATTGCCGACAACGTCGGGGATCGAAGCGCAGCTTTCCTCGACAATGCCCCAGGCCGCCTTCGAGATAATCACTGGGTTCACATAAACTTGCGTCGCGGATGGCTGTCCTGATGCATTGGTGACGACCACCCGCTGCAGGATGTTCACTTGTGGTGACGAGAGCCCAATGATCTTGTTCGCGCCCAGCGTCTCCACCAGATCGTCGACCAAGCGCTCCAGTTTTTTGTCAAAGCGCGTTACCGGCTCCGACTTTTGCCGCAATGCTGGATCGGGGTACTCGAGAATTTCGAGGCGGGCCATCTCTGAACTCCGTCGTTATCGTCCTTCGGTATCGATCGCGTTCATGCCATCGGTGAAGGCAAGCTCAGGCGAACCGTCAGTCTCGGGACGAAAGTCACGCTGGGCGCGATACATCAGAGGAAATAGCGCAACGATCGTGACAACGAGCAGCGCGATTTCGAGGGCATAGACAGCGATGTAGCCGATCGCCACTGACGCCATGCCCCAGACCTCTCCTGTCGTGCCCACCGCTAGATTGATGAGATCCCGCATTGTTCCGCTCATGGCTAATGCGATGCCAGCCGCAGTCGCCTGCACCGCGCCCCACGCACCCAACGCTAATCCAGCTTGCTCTTTGGGCGCGCTGTTCATTGTAGCGGTCAAGGTTGCGTGCCCGAAAATGGCTGCGCCAAATCCGATCAGCAGATTGCCAATGAGAAACAGTCCGTCTTGGCCAAGCGGCCCTGCGATGATGACCAGTCCAAACGCCGGCAGTCCGATTAAGGCACCGGTCTGCGCGAGAGTGTACGGACTGCTGCCTGGCCTCAGAGCATGCGAAGCGTAAGCAAAACCGAGTAACCCGCCGAGCGCGAGTAGCGCCGTCAATTTCGTGGTTGCGGCCACGGACCAGTTTAAGACCTGTCCACCGTAAGGTTCGAGCAGAACGTCGGCCATGCCGAACGCCATAGTGCCGAGGCCAACAATGACCAGACGGCGCACAGCATGTTCGCTCTCGCAGAACGTCGCCCAAGACTCGCGAAATGTAGGATCCGGTGCTCGGACTGTTTGAACTTGGTGCCGCCGCCGCGGCTCCTGCTTCCACATGGCCACAGCGTTCAAAACGATCGCGCAAACGGCAGCGCCTTGTATCACTTGCACAAGCCGCCCCGGAGAGAAGTCAGCCAAGGCCATTCCGAAGACAAGCGCGCTGACCATCATGCCGATGAGTAACGTCACATACATCAGGCCAACGACCTTCGGATGAGATTCTGGTGGCGTCAGATCGGTCGCGAGCGCGAGCCCTGCAGTCTGAACGATATGCGCGCCCGCACCAACAAGCAGGAAAGCAAGGGCCGCCGCGACTTGGCCGATCCACGCCGGCGCATGCTGAGCATCGCCCATGCCGGCCAGCACAAGCAGGGCGAACGGCATGATCGCAAAGCCACCGAACTGCAGAAGCGTTCCCTTCCAGATGAAGGGGACGCGCCGCCATCCAAGCTCACAGCGGTGCGTGTCAGACTTGTGCCCTATCAGCGCCCGGAAAGGTGCGAAAAGTAGCGGCAGGGCGATCATGACGCCCACGATGGTTGCCGGCAGACCCAGCTCGACAATCATGACGCGATTGAGTGTGCCGACCAACAAGACCAGCGTCATGCCGACGGAGATCTGGAACAAGGAGAGGCGAAGTAAGCGGCCCAGCGATAGGTCGGGTGTGGCAACGTCCGCGAACGGTAAGTACCGGGGTCCTAGAGAGACCCATGCTGCCGCCAAACGTTGGCCAAGTCGTCTCATAGCTTTCTCCGCGACGATAATGCCGCGCCCACTGACGCCCCGGTGCTTAGTCCTTAATGATCGTCTTCCAGCCGAACAGGTTCGATAGAGGCGCAGGATTGTTCATGAGAAGCGGGATGCCGAAACTCGTCCTCCAATCCTTTTCCGGCTTGATTAGCGTCGGAATCCCAAACAGTGACGAGAGCGGGGTCGCGTTCTTGCTGAGGAGCGGCAGTCCGAAGCTCCGGTTCCAATTCCGTTTCGGCTTCGAGAGAACGGGAAGGCCGAAGAAAGACGAGAGCGGGGTAGAGTTCTTACTGAGCAAACGGATCCCGAATACTGAAGACAGGGACCAGTCGGAGTTTAGCAGTTGGGTCGACGACTCCACATTCGACAGAACGGGAAGGCCTAGCAATTCAGAGAAAGGGGCTGGATCGTCGTCAGCGGTGTAGCGGGAGAGCTTGTCGCTGTAGACGGTATCCGCGCTCTCCATGGTGGCAAGTGCGGCTTTGCCGCGACCGAAAGGCGCCTCCACTGATACGAGAGAATGTCCCTCTTTGAGGCTCCGGATACAGATCTTCGACTGTGCTTCCGGTAGAGTGCCGTCCTCTACCGCTGCATGAACGGTGTCACTCTCCTTGCCGGCAGCAAGGCTGGGTAGGAAAATGTTACTTTTGCGAAAGCCTGCTCTTGCAAGGCGCGCCACGGCGGCGTTCGCACCGCCCTCACTTGCATAAATGCGTACGTAAGTGGTCATGTTGTTTCACCGACATCCATGGCTGTGACACGCGCTCAACACGCGCGCCACAAGCCAAACCGTGCCCTGGTTGAGCTCACGCTCTGCCCGTTCAAATCATAAACAGAAAGGCCAAGCCTATCCGCCTGAGAAGAACGCCGGGAACCAAGTTGTGTTGTTCAGAATCGCAAAGTGGACCGTGAAGGAGATAAGGGCCACTGCACCGAGAAAGAGTGGAAGTCCAACCGTTGGGTTGACCACAGTCCAAATTCTACCTTGGTTCATTTCCGTTCCTCCTTAGCCGAGCCACGGCGTGTAGATGTAAGCAAGGACATGCGCGATCAGAGAAATCATGAAGAAGACGCGTGAGCCGTCAATGACGTGTTTATGAAGCTCTTCTGACTCTCGGACCGTCAGTCCAGTGGGCCAAATCCGATCTGGATCGTTCCGATCGGCGGTTTGCGTTTCTACGGCCATTGGAAAGTCTCCCCTGTTCGAGATAGCGCCCGCACATTGACTCACGCCACGCGAGGCAATCTTCGGACCGAGACAGTCTACATTTCGGCCATCTTATTGTCAATTTTGATTGTCAGTTACAACTGTCAATACTGATGTACATCAGTGTAGTCGCACGGTTGCAGCTGGCCGATCGCAGACGACTGACGACCAATCGTCTGCTTCTCATTAGCCGAGTGTTCCAGCTAGTCCGGGTCTTGCCGCTACGGCCGGGCCAGTTCCAACGACAGTTGATCGGCAGGGCCCTCAGCAGCTCTGCTCAATGCGCCGCTCTTCCGTCGCTTCTGCGGGACTCGCTGCTTGCGACTGCCGTGCTTCGACAGGATCTTGGCTGCCGATTCGCGAAAGCCCTCACCTTTGCGGGCAGATTAAATCCGCTAGCGTGCGTTTCGAGCAGCTTGGAGATAATCAACACCGGCATTGGGTAGGTTTTGTCGAGCAGGCTTGACGCCGATGTTCGCCAATGCGGGGAGCGTCAGGGTCCCAAAATGCCCGCGGCTACGTGATCAGATCGTTGACAAGCTTGGCAGACGACGCAACGCCTGGCAGTCCCGCGCCGGGATGGGTGCCCGCGCCCACGAGGTAGAGCCCGTCGACTTCCTCGCTCTTGTTGTGCGGCCGGAACCACGCGCTTTGGAGAAGCTGAGGTTCCATCGCAAACGCCGCACCAAGGTAGGAGTTCAGACGCTCTTTGAAGTCGAGCGGCGTGAGCATCCGGGACGTCACGATCACGTCCCGCAGGCCCGGCATCAGGGTGGCCTCAAGTCGCGCTTCGACTTTCTGCCTATACTCTTCGGCGGTTGTGGCCCAGTCGACACCCGATCCCAGATGGGGCACCGGGCTCAGGACATAGAACGCGTCGCACCCATCTGGCGCGAGACTGGGATCGCTCGCCGTCGGCCTATGTAGGTAGAGGCTGAAGTCTTCCGGCTGATGATGATTCGTAAAGATGTCTTTGAGCAAGCCCTTGTATCGGGGGCCCAGCACCATTGTATGGTGACCAACGTCTTCAAACTTCTTGTTGGTCCCGAAGTACCAGACGAAGAGGCTCATCGAAAAGCGCGAACGCTTGATTTTGTTGTCCGACCACCGCCGGCGTGGATAATCTTTAAGGAGACTGCCATACGTCATGGCCGGATCGGCGTTGGACACCACGATATCCGCTGCAATCTTCTCGCCGTCCACAAGCTCGACCCCAATCGCACGGCGGTCTTCAGTCAGAATCGTCGCGACTTCAGCGCTTGTGCGGATCGTGCCCCCGTGACGGGTAACAAGGCTCGCGATGCCTTTCACCAGCGCACCAGTGCCGCCGACGGCATAATGGACGCCGTGGGTGCGCTCCAAGTGCGCGATCAGACAGTAGTAGGCGGTGGCTGTGAATGGATTGCCGCCGATCAGAAGCGGGTGAAAGCTAAAGACAATTTTGAGCTTCGGATCGGTGAAGTAGTCGCTCACCTTGCCAAAAACAGTGCGGTAACCTTGTAATCGGATCAGGCCAACAAGCATCTTTGCTGTAAACATAAGGCTATGGAACGGCTTGTCGGCGAGTTCCGTGAACGCAACATCGAAAATGTCTTCGCTTGCTTTGATAAAGCGATCGTAGCCAGCGACGTCCTTTGGCTCGAACTTGGAGACCTCTTCGCGCATCTTCTCGGTGTCGCCCCAATAGCTGAACACCGTGCCATCGTCGAAGCGGATTCTATAGAACGGGTCGCACGGCTTGAGCTCCACATCGTCAGACATCGTGAAACCGCAGTCGCTCCAGAGATTCTCAAAGATATAAGGCGCCGTGATGATGGTGGGGCCGGCATCGAACGTAAATCCGTCTTGATGGTAGACATATGCGCGCCCGCCCACGGCATCGAGCTTCTCGAGGACAGTGACTTTGAAGCCGCGTGCGGCCAGTCGAGCGGCGGTGGCCAGGCCGCCCACACCGCTGCCAATCACCACCGCATGACGACGGTCGGCCTGCTGCATCAGTTTTCTCCCTCTGGACGCATCGTTTCTCAAACCTTGTAGTTCGTTTATATGGCACCTACGGCGTTATACTGGACGGCGCGTCAGACAGCCGCAAATTTCGCACCGTGGCGCGTACGTGCGATATTGGGAGGCCACGATGACTACCGTCCTTCTCACCCTCGGTCGTCTGCCCAAGGCGCTTGAACTCGCGCGATCCCTCCATGCGGCGGGCTGCAAAGTTCTTGTTGCTGAACCGTTCAGCCTTCATCTCACACGGCCGTCGCGTGCGGTAGCGAAGTCGTACCGCGTCACCGCCCCCAATGATGATCCAAGCGCCTATGCGGCGGACCTCACGGCGATTATTGATGCTGAGAATGTGGATCTTGTCGTGCCCATCTCAGAAGAGGTGCTCCATGTTGCACGGGTAGCAGCGGGCTATCGCGGCAAAGCGACCTTCTTCTGTCCGCCTTTCGAGGTGTTGTACGGGCTTCACAATAAGGCCGCGTTTGCTGAACTCGCCCAAAGCGTCGGTTTGGCTGTGGCAGAAACGGCCCGCGCCGGGACACTGGCCGCGGATGCTTTGCTTTCGGGTGGAGAGGCCGTAATCAAACCAGCGCTTGGTTGCAGCGGGGCCGGCCTCTCGTTTGTATCACCTGACAACCCACCGGACGAAGAGCAGCTCACTGAGGGCATGGTGGTTCAAAGGCGCATCCGCGGGCGCGAGGTGAGCACCCTCAGCCTCGCTCATGAGGGCAACGTGCTCATGAGCGTCGTCTACGAAGGTCTTGTCCATGCCGGGACCGTGGCGGTGGCGTTTCGCCGCTGCGAAGACTGTGAGGTCGCTGAGGCGTGGGTCGCCAAGTTTGTGGAGCGGACCGGCTACAGTGGCTTCATCGCGTTTGACATCATCATCGATGAGAATGGCGAGCCCTTTCCCATAGAGTGCAATCCACGTTTGACGAGCGGGCTCCACTTCTTTGACCACGCGTATCTTTCTGCGGCGCTGCTGAACCGTCAGCCATCGGCGCCCATGTTCAAACCGGTAAAGATCTTTCAAGAAGGCCACACGACACTTGCCATTGCATACAGTCACATTCTGCAGCCGAAGGCCTTCGTGCAGCGGTTCGGCAAGGTGTTCTCCACCCGCGATGTCCTCTGGTCTTGGCGTGATCCACTGCCGTTTTTGATGATGACGCCCGCGTCGTGGCCAGTCCTTCAAAGGACTCTCTTTGGCGGGAAAACCCTAGCCGAGGCGGCGACTATCGATATTGAGTGGCGCCCTGACAGCCCACCTCCGCTGCAGAGCTAGGTCTACCGCGCTCGCACCGTCATCATGATTTCGTTTCGCGGGCGCGTGGTGAGGCGCGCCGCAGGCCTCACCGCTTCGCCATTCTTGATGAAGGCGTCAAACCGTCGGGCGACGCTCCCGAGAATGAGTGTGCTTTCGGCCTGGGCAAAGCCGGCGCCAATGCAGGTGTGCGGGCCGAGACCGAACGGAATGTAGGTGCCGGGCACAACGTCCGCTTCTCGCTCTGGCATGAAGCGGTATGGGTCGAACGCGTCGGCGTCGGGCCAGAACTCACGGTGGCGGTGGACGATCCAGGGTGCGATCATGATCAAGGCGCCACGCCGAAACCTCACGTCCCCCAGCATTCCCGACCGCATTGCTACCCTCGGCATAAAGGTGATGGGCGGATAGAGGCGTAGCGTTTCACGGAAAATGCTGCGGGTAAGAGGCAGCTTTCGTACCGCATCAAATGTGATGGGGTCATCGCCCACCACGTCGTACACCTCGGAGCGCAGGGCCTCCATGATGTCGGGCCGCATGGCCAAGATGTAGAACGCCCAAGTGAGCGCGCTGGCCGTCGTCTCGTGGCCGGCCATGAAGAAGACGCCAAGTTGGTCGATCAACTCTTCACGCGAGAATGGTTCTCCACTTTCTGCATCGCGTGCAGCAATGACATGGCTTGCAATGTCGTCGTAGCAACCCCCGTCGTCTTTGAGGTGGGTATCGACAAGAGCGCCCAGGTGGCTTCTGATCCTGGCACATGCAGCAAGCACATCGTCCGCCTGCCGGACTTTTGCAAACGCCGGATCCATAATCAGCCGGCCAATTTTTACCTGTCCAACGTTGCGCTCGAAGATGGCGAAGTCGTCGAAGACATCTTTAGCGATGTTCGACTGGAGAGAGATAGAGAAGACCGTGCGGCAGATGATGTCGGCAGTGAGATGGCTCATCGCAAGATCGAGGGAAAAGGGTGTCTGTTCGGCTGCTGCCGCCGTGAGACGCTCCAAATAGTCGGCAACGGCGCCTTCCATTGCGGTGAAGGCGAGGGACAGTCGCATCCTGGAAAATGCCGGGTCGATCATCGCGCGTTGGCGCCGCCAGATCGCCCCGTCGGAGACAAAGATCGAATTGCCGATCAGCTTCTCGAGCGCCCCGACCATCAGGTCGCTTTTTGGAAAGATCTCTTCCTCGTCGAGCATCACCTGGCGGATAAGTTCGGCGTCGTTGACCAACTTGATGGACCGCCGCGAGTAGCCGAGTTCGCCCGCCTTCATCACGTAAGCCTGGGCTGGCAGAAGGCTCAGGAGGTCGCCATCGCCCTGCCATAGGGTCCTGACGAGGGCCGCAACGGGCGGCAACCTTGAGGGAAAGGGAGGGTAGAATAGTGTCGCAGGCTTCGTCATGCTAGATAGTGACTGCTCATCATTTCACGAGTGTTCTCTGCCATGACGCTCTATCACGCCTTCGAAGTGCTCATTGCCATACACATCACACTTGGTGCACCCGGCCTGTTATGTTTCTGGCTCCCTTTGATCGTCAAGAAGGGCGGGGCACAGCACCGCTTCTGGGGTCGCATTTTCGTTGTGTCGATGTTAGGCGCCGCCATCGCGGCGATGGGAATGGCAACCCTCAGCGTGATCGCGCCGATGCCAACACACCCTCACCTTATAGAACATCCCGAGTTTTCCGACCCCGAGTTGGTACGCGTCGTGTTCGGCTGGATGATGCTGTACCTCGCGATCCTCACCATCAATTTGGCTTGGTACGCATGGAGTTGTAGCCGGAACAAGCGTGATATGGCCTCAAATAGACGGCCATTGAATATCGCACTGCAGGTGATCCTGACCGTCGCGGCCGTCAATTGTGCATACCAGGGCTTCATGATCGGCCTACCGCTTCTCATGGGCTTTTCGATTGTGGGATTTGCGACGGTCGCTACCAACATACACTTCATGTATCGGCGGAACCCGCGCCCGATTGATTGGCTTCTGGAGCATATCAAGGCAATCATCGGCACTGGGATTTCTGTCTACACGGCATTCTTCGCGTTTGGCGCTGTGCGCATCATGCCCGAAGCGGCACTTTCGCCGGCCCTGTGGTCTGTGCCGCTGATCACGGGGCTGCTTCTCATCCTTTACCACCAGCGAAAGGTCTTGGTCGCCTACGACAGGCGACGCGCGACGGCTGTCCGACCGGCTAAGGTCGCGGTCGGCGCAAAGTAGTGGCCGTGCCCCACGTAGTGGTGATTGGCGCTGGGGCGGGCGGGCTCTCTGCAGCTGTGGATATGGCCCGGCAAGGAGTCGAGGTGACAGTCCTTGAGACCGCCGATGCGCCAGGCGGCAAGATCAGGCAGCATCAAGTCGCCGGGCAGCCGATCGATGCCGGCCCCACGGTTTTCACACTGCGCTGGGTTTTCGATGAACTCTTTGAAGATGCCGGCGCAAACCTCGACGAGGCGTTGACCCTGCGGCCTGCCACCTGTTTGGCCCGCCATGCCTGGCAGAACGGCAAAGCACTCGATCTGTTTGTGGATGTAGAACGCTCAATCGACGCAATCAATGCATTTGCCGGCAAGCGAGACGCTGACAGCTACCGGAAGTTTTGTGCCGACAGCGCCGCGCTTTTTGCGCTTCTGCGCGAGCCATTTGTGGTCAATCAGCGTCCCTCACAGCTTGATGTTATCCGCCGGGTTGGCCTCC
>NZ_JBZMXT010000074.1:0-10907 GCF_058506495.1 Methyloceanibacter sp.
CTACAACGAACTGGAAGACTGGCTCGCCAACGTTACGGAGCTCCAGACGACGGATCCTGGCGACAGCGTGCCGCCGCAGCTTCGCTATGCGCTGATGGATATGCAGCGATCAATCTCCGATCTCGGCGAGCGCATGGATAAGGGTGGAAGCACCGAGGCTGCTGTCCAAGACCTCTCCCAAGGCGTCGATAAACTGATCCGGCAGATGCGTGCTGAGCAAAAGGTCGTTCGGGAGTGGGCAGACGAGCAGGCTCAGCAGCAGCAGGAAATCGCAACTGTACTGCGCGAGGTGGCGTCCAAACCAAAGGCGTCTGCGGGCCGATGATCGGGCAGAGGAAACGATAGATGGCTCTCGCGCGCGGCCGCCGCGGCCAACTTCAAACTAATCTCTGGCCCGGCTTCGTGGACATGCTTTCCACGCTGCTACTGGTCGTTATCTTCCTCATGTCGCTGTTCATGGTGACGAACTACATCATCACACAGGCCGCGAGCGGCAAGGACACGATGCTGACGCGCCTCAACCGGCAGCTCGCCGAATTGACAGAGCTTCTGGCTTTGGAGCGCTCACAGAAGGAGTCCGCGGAAGACAATCTCGCGGCACTTCAAGCTACGCTGATCGATACTCAAGCACAGAACCAGCGCCTAACCGGTCTCCTCGGCGATGCGAGTGGAACCTCGGACGACGCGCAAGGGCGCATTGCCGCGCTCGGTACGGAACTGGACAAGCAGAAGAGCATCACCAACGACGCTCTCGCTAAGGTCGAGCTTCTCAACCAGCAACTCGCCGCCCTTCGCCTGCAACTCGCCGCGCTGAACGAGGCGTTGGAAGCTTCCGAGGCAAAAGACAAGGACAGCCAGGAGACAATCGCCAACCTTGGGGAGCGCCTCAACGTGGCGCTTGCCAGGAAAGCGCAAGAGCTCGCGCGCTATCGCTCGAATTTCTTCGGCGAATTGCGCAAGACGCTCGGCCAGCGGCAGGATTTCAGGATCGTCGGCGACCGCTTCGTGTTTCCATCTGACGTGCTGTTCGATCCAGGCTCGGCGACGTTGAAACCAAGCGCCTACGGTCAGCTCGACAAGCTCGCTGCGGCGCTAAAGGAGATCGAGGGCAATATTCCCGCAAACATTCCGTGGGTGATGCGTGTCGACGGACATACGGACATCACGCCGATTTCTTCGGCCACCTTCCCGTCAAACTGGGAGTTGTCTTCGGCGCGCGCGATCTCCGTCGTGCGCTACCTCATGGATCGCGAGATCGCGCCGGACCATCTAGTGGCTGCGGGCTTTGGCGAGTATCAACCCGTCGACACGGGCCGAAGCCCTGCGGCGCTCGCCCGAAACCGACGTATCGAGCTGAAGCTCACGGAACGCTAACACTACTCGGCTGCGTCGGGAGCAAATTGGAGCGCGGCCAGTCGGGAATAGAGACCGCTCTTCGCGATAAGCTGCTGATGAGTGCCCTCCTCCACGAGCCGGCCCTCGTCGAACACCAAAATGCGGTCCGCATTAACGACGGTCGAGAGCCGGTGCGCGATGACGAGCGTCGTGCGCCCATCCATCACCTTGTCGAGCGCCTTTTGCACCAGAGTCTCGTTGGTGGTGTCGAGTGCGCTCGTGGCTTCATCAAGCAAAAGGATTGGCGCATCCCGCAGAACGGCACGAGCAATGGCGATGCGCTGACGCTGACCGCCGGACAGTGTTATGCCACCCTCCCCGAGCTGGGTATCGTAGCCGTCGGGGAGCTTGACGATGAAGTCGTGCGCGAAAGCAGCTTTCGCCGCCGCCTCGATCTGCGCAGGAGTTGCGTCGTCAGACCCGTACGCAATGTTGGCCGCGACCGAATCGGCGAAGAGTGCGGTTTCTTGCGGCACCATGGCAAAGCGCGAGCGCAGTTCCTCCAGCTCCGCCATGTCGACCGGCACGTCGTCGACGCGGACGATGCCGGAGGTGGGATCGTAGAAGCGTAAGAGCAGCGCGAAGATCGTGGTCTTGCCTGCGCCGGACGGCCCAACGAGCGCGACCCGCTCGCCCGGTTCCACGGAGAAACTGACATCATCCAGCGCGGCGTCATCCGGCCGCAAAGGATAGGCGAAAGTCACATCTGCGAACGAAATCTCGCCGCGTCCGGGAACCGGCATCGGCGTCGGATGCGGTGGCGACTGGATATCGGACTGTGCCTCAAGTAGCTCGCCAAGACGCTCGGCGGCGCCCGCAGCTTGGGCAACTTCGCCCCAGACATCGCTGAGACCGCCCACCGCCGCGGCCGCGAAGACCGCATAGAGCACGAACTGCCCAAGCGTGCCGCCCGTCATCGAACCGGACAGAACGTCCTGCGCCCCGTACCAGAGAACCCCCACGACTGAGGCAAAGACCAGGAACATGGCGATCGCCGTGAGCCCTGCGCGTGCCTTGGCGCGATCGTTGGCGGCCTCGAAGGCCCGATCCATCGCACGGCGGAAGCGGCTCGTTGCGGCGCGTTCGTTGGTGAAGGCCTGAAGTACCTTGACCTGTCCGAGACTCTCGCTCGCATAAGCGGACGCCTCCGCCAGGGTGTCCTGCGCGTGGCGCGACCGAGCGCGAACCGAACGGCCGTATGCCACAAGCGGCAGCACGATGAGTGGGATCGCGATAAGGACGGCGAGCGACAGTTTTGGGCTCGTCACGATCATCATCACAACGGAGCCGACCACGAGAAGCACGTTTCGCATCGCTTGGGACACGGCCGTGCCTGCCGCAGCTTTGACCTGTGTTGTGTCCGCGGTCAGGCGCGACATCACTTCGCCGGAGTGAGATACTTCGAAAAAGGCGGGACTGAGACTGGTGAGATGCGCGAAGACATCAGAGCGGATATCCGCCACAACGCGTTCGCCGAGCCAATTCACACAGTAGTAGCGGGCCGCGCTTGTTAGCGCGAGTACGGCGCCAACGGCGAACAGTGTCCCGAAATAGACGTCAACCAACTCCGGTTCGACGCCCGAAAAGCCAAGATCGATCATGCGCCTCAGAGCAAGCGGCAGGGCGAGCATCGCCCCGGCCGCCAGGACCAAGAAGACAAGCGCTGCGGCCAGCATACCCTTATATCTGAGGAGATATGGCCGGATACGTCCCAAAGGCTTGAGCGAGATACGGCGCGACTTTTCGGCATCTTCCTGCCGCGGCTCTTGGCGGTTTATCGGTGCCACCGCAGGCTCAGAGGAAACAGGTTGTAACATTATGCCCAGTCTATTCTTGGTTTTGTGTCACTTTACTTCGGAAGTCACGGACCGAGAACCGGCCTGACTGTAAGGGTCTGACGCGCGTTCGCAACGACTTTGATGATGCTATAATTTATCCTTGCCAACTGAAAATCGGCCATCGCCCAGGCGACCATCGACAGCGCCAACTCGCCGCCCCGCGATCTTGCCCCGGCGGCCGTTCCGCGGTATAGCCTGCCGCCAATTCTGCCAGTTAACGACGAAGCCATGCGGAGCTGCCTGCAAACAATCGGGCGGCCCGGGCAAATAAGGTTTTCAGCCATGAAGAACGACATTCACCCCAATTACCACCAGATCAAAGTGGTCATGACGGATGGCACGGAGTTTGTCACCTACTCGACCTATGGTGCCGAGGGTGACACCCTCAAGCTGGACATCGACCCCAAGACCCATCCCGCCTGGACTGGCGGCGGGCAGCACCTTATTGACCGAGGCGGTCGCCTTTCGCGTTTTAAGAAGAAGTACGAAGGCTTCATCAAGTAAAAACTGTGCCGGGCTGTCGCAGCCCGCGTGTTTTAGACCAAAGCCGGTCCGATCGGGGCCGGCTTTTCTTTTGCCTTACGGACCTGAGAAGAAGTGCAGGCCGGAATGAATTTCTCTCAATTGGGAAAGGCCTTGTCGCTTACCGCGGCGCTCGTCGTATCGGCCTGGGGCTCGCATCTGTTGGCAACCGAAAGCGCAAATACGGTTGCCAAGAGCGCCGCCGAGGAGAATGTCGTCTTGGCATCGGACGTGGAGTGGACGCCGCTTAATCCGCTGCGCGGCGACAAAGGACCAAAGGCCGCCACGCTTTGGGGCGATCGAAGTGGCACGGGTCCATCTGAATTTCTCGTGAGATTTGCCGACGGTTTTTCTTCGCCGCCTCACATTCACAATGTCACTTACCGAGGGGTCGTGATCAGCGGACTCGTTCACAATGACGACCCTGACGCTGTTGATATGTGGATGCCCGCGGGCTCGTTTTGGACGCAACCGGCTGGAGAAGTGCACATCACTGCTACGAAAGGCAGCAATAGTGTTGCCTATATTGAAATTGAGGAGGCCCCTTATTTGGTCCTTCCTCCGAACAAGGCTTTCGATGATGGGAGCCGGCCCATAAATGTTGACGCATCTAACATCGTTTGGACTGATCTTCTGGGTGTGCCGGCCTCAGCAGTGCCCCCAAGAGTGGCCTTTCTACGGGGCGACCCGCAGGACAGCCAGCCGCACGGGATGCTAGTCAAACTACCGGCGGGATATCACGGCGAGCTTCAGACCGATGGCGCGTGTAACCGCGCTGTTGTGATTACGGGGCAAATTGGTCACCAACTGCTGGGCGGAGCCGATATGCGCAAGCTAGAGCCGGGCAGTTATTTCAGCTCCTCGGGAAACGCCGTACACCGCCTGTCGTGTGATGGCGCAGATGAGTGCATCATCTATACGCGCACCGATGGCTCAATTGATTTTGCTTCGTCACCCTCGAAGAACTAGGGACTCGCCACTCTGTTCGAATAAGAGGATTTGCTGCAAGTCCGACCTTAATCGGCGTCGTCGCCGAACGCGGCCCGAAGCCGCGAGAATTGTGCGCCAACGGGATGGTGAGCGTTTTCCGGTTCCGGCTGCTTGAAGTGCATCATCTGATCCAACCGGACGACGTGCTCCTGCAGTGTCACGCTCTCTTCAATCAGCGTACGCAGCCGCTCCGGCAACCCTTCGAGGTCTCGAGACGGACGAGAGTCTTCAACTGGTAGCTTGATCTTCCGCTGCTCTTCGACCGCTTGTTCAGGTGTCAATTCGCCTTCCGTGACAGCCCGACGAATAAGCAGCCACGAGGCGAGCTGCATCAGTCGCGTCGTAAGGCGCATGCTTTCCGTGGCATAGGCCAAGGAGTGCGGTGGCCGGAGCTCGCGGGCCTCTCTCCGCCCGTCGCCGTCAAGATAAGCGGCAGCGGCCTCGACCAAGGCCATGCCCTCGCGGAACACGGTCTTGAATTGCTCGGAACGCGCAAATTCAGCACCAAATGAGACGGTAACGCCGTCGCCATAGGTCGAGTTTTCGGTCTTCACCGCCATGTCCCCCAGTACTCCATCGCCTCTCTTATTGAGTGTTGAGTGGCATACTAATCCATGGGCCAGCGCTGTCTTTACCTTCTGGTAATAAAGGTTAAAACGCAAGCCGTGGCGGATAGCGGACAAAAAAAGAGCCGCCAAAACCGGCGGCTCAGGAAGTTAACAGGGAGGCGTCAAACAGAGTGGAACAAGCCACTCAGATCCAGAGGACTGGATGGACATGACTCTACGAACGAGTCCCTAACAACAGGTTAAGACTAAGACCTGATTTACCTAAAGGAACTCACGCCGAACCGCGCTAACGCCGAAAGGCAGCCTCCGCAGCGCTGCGCGAGGACTGTTTTTCGCCGAGCGCGGCCTCGATGCGCGCGATCTCACCTTGCAGCGTCTCGATGAGCGCTTTGAGTTCTTCCTCCGACAAGGTCGACAAATCTTGCCCAATCTCGTGCCCTTTGGGCTTTTTGGGTGTGAGGTCGTCTAGGTCCATCGTCGCGTCTCTCCGCTCGCTCGCGCTACGTGCCTCCTGCACGCAGCCTTGCTGATCCTAGCATCGCGCACCGGTCTTCTCTAAGAGTGAACACGCGAACAAGAATGGGGATGAGAATGCTACCAGAGACCATGACCGTGATCGATGTCCGCGAGCCTGGCGGACCGGAGATGCTGACCCCGGCGACCCGACCCCTGCCGGAACCTAAAGAGAGCGAAGTTCTCATCACGGTCGCAGCCGCCGGCATCAACAGGCCGGACGTGTTGCAGCGCCAGGGGCTCTACCCGCCACCCAAAGGCGCATCCGAACTCTTGGGGCTCGAAGTCTCGGGTCCTGTCGTTGCCGTGGGCGAGAGCGTCACACGATTCAAACCGGGCGACTTCGTCTGCGCCCTCGTGAACGGTGGTGGCTACGCGGAATATGCGGTGGCGCCGGAAGCCACGACGCTTCTTGCCCCGCAAGGCTTGAGCGCCGTGGAGGCTGCTGCGCTCCCCGAAACGATCTTCACGGTTTGGCACAACGTCTTCGAGCGCGGCGGCCTCAAGGAGGGTGATTGGCTGTTGGTTCACGGCGGCGCGAGCGGCATCGGCACCACGGCGATCCAACTCGGGACAGCCTTCGGCGCGAAGGTTATCGTGACGGTCGGCGACGACACAAAGGCCGAGGCCTGCGAAACGCTGGGCGCTGTGAAGGCGATCAACTACCGCGAGGAAGACTTTCTTGAGGTCGTGAAGGCCGTGACGGGCAAGCACGGTGCGGACGTCATCCTCGACATGGTCGGCGGCGACTATATCGAGAAGAACATTCGCGCGGCCGCTCTCGAGGGCCGCATTGTTCAGATTGCCTTTTTGAAAGGCTCCAAAGTCGACATCGATCTTATGCGACTTATGATGCGCCGCCTTACCCTCACTGGCTCGACGCTCCGTGCACAGACCGATGCGACAAAGGCGCGGATGGCGACAGTCATCGAGGAGCGCATCTGGCCCATCATCGAGAGCGGCAAGTATAAGCCGGTGATCGATTCGACTTTTGCTCTCACCGATGCCGTCGAAGCGCACAAGCGCATCGACGACCCGAGCCATGTCGGCAAAATCGTACTCACGACGACCTAAGCGGTTGGGCACTGCGCTGACCACGGGCAGCGGTATGGCCGTGTCTTAGTTGCCGGCGGATTCAACTCCGAGGATGACATCCTTGGCGTCGCCATAAATTGTTGCCCACGTCTTGACCATCTCTTTCGTTTCGGGGCGCAGGTTCTCAACGTCTTCGTAGGGCATTCCTCGAGCTGGTTCCCAGTCGGGAAATTTGTCCTTGAGACGCTGTTGTTGGGCGAACATGCGGACAAACGGCGTCCCAGCCCAGACACCCTGGCGCTTGAGTGGGTGTTCCTCTCGCGGGTCCCAATAGAGATTGTAGATTCCCGCCATCGCAGGATTCACGCCGGGTGCAGGCCAGTGGATCTTCATGTTCTGCTTTACGGTCGCCTTGAGCTGGTCCACCTCATACAGATGCACGTAGTCACGCCGGCCATGGGTATCGCCTTTAAGTAAAAGCGTGGTCTGATCGATCCCGTCCACGACGCGATCGCGAGGGATGCCGTCGGTGTTGCCTGCAATCCGAGCGAAGGTGGTGTAGAGATCGCTTACGAAAACCGTATCGCCGGAAATCGACCCCTCCTCGATCACACCCGGCCAGCGCAGAAACGCACCGACGCGGTGCCCACCTTCTAGCGCTTGCCCCTTCGTGCCGCGGAATATCCATTCGGCCATACCGTTGTCAGGCAATTCTTGCTTCATCGGGCCGTTGTCGCCCATCACCATCACGATGGTGTTGTCGGAGATACCCAGCCTGTCAATCTCATCGAGCAGCTCTCCGATATAGGTGTCGACGAGGTTCATGGCATCGACCCAACGACCGCAGTTCGGCGTCAGGCAGGTACTCTGATCTGTAGAACGCAGAACAGCGATTGGGATCATTGGCCAGTAGTTTAGGAAGAAGGGCTTGTCGCCTTTCGCCAGGGTACGAACGGACTCCAGTGCCTGACCCTGAAAACGCTTATTGACCTCAATGTACAGGTCGATATCGGGTCGTTCGCCAGCTTCGATGCCCCATTCACGAACTTTGCCTCCCTTTTCGCCTTCGACTTGGGTGACCCAATCGTAGAGACGGAAGGTCTTATCGAGGCCGTAGTCAGGATCGACGGACAATTCCGTGAAAGAGGTCGTCTTCTGATCCAGCTCAGCATCGCGGGTGAGATAGCTATAGGACACCTGATTATGCATCGCGAAGGATGCGTAGTCGAAGCCCTGATTGGTTGGATAGGCTTCCTTGATGTCGCCCATATGCCACTTGCCGATATGGTGCGTGGCATAACCAGCGTCGGAGAGCAGTTCAGCAAGCGTCACCTCTTTATCCTGGAAACCAACACCTTCAGGGGGCGTGACCTTCGTCAGCTCCATCTTGGTCCGCACGGCATACCGCCCGGTCATGAAGGCCACGCGCGTCGAGGTGCAGATGTTCTCAGCATAGAAGCGCGTGAAGGTCATGCCTTCCTTGGCGAACTCATCGAGATTCGGCGTGCGGCCGCCCCGGATCTTGTTGAGCTCTGGCATGCCGAACTCACCAAAGCCCATGTCATCAATCAGGATGTAAACAATGTTCGGTGGCTTCCCGCCGTTCCTCTCGCGAATTTCGGCAAGCTTCTTATCAACGTCCTTGTCTTCAACGGCCCACTGATCGCCATACTGGTGCAAGAGCACATAGTGCTCGGCGTCATGCTGGATGTCTTGGGCGCTCGAGGGCAAACAGGAAATGATCATGGTGGCCGTCGCGGCCAACACGAGTTTCATGGGGGACATAGCCTTTCCTCAGTGTTGTGCTGACTGGGTCAGAGCTTTTGCGAAGCCTAACGGGGGGGCTGCATAGGCAAACTGATGTAGGTCAAGCGAACCGTGGGGGAAGCGCGTGTTCGTTTTGGGTCATAAGCGGACATCGCCGCCGTGGCGCAACGACGGATTCAGTGTGACAAGGATCTGAGATGTTTTCAGTGGACGCTGCGGCTTTGTCTTCCCCGTAACCAGCGGTGATCTCATGACCATCGATGGCGACCATGAGGCCGCAAGACCACAACAGCGCAGCGTCTTCGCCTCTCCTAGGTGCCGAAAAAGTTTCTGCTGACCAACAGCAACGAAATCTGTCCTGCCGCGTTGTGGTAGAGGCGCTGGAATTGGGGCGCTGGCAGATCTTCTACTTGGAGACGAATCACATGAAGAAATTGGTTTCTTGGCTGTTTGCCGCTGCATTTGTACTAGGCCTTGGAGCCGCTCCGACCCTGACTTATGCGGATCAACATGAGAAGGATCCCATTGAAGAGGCTGAGGAAGGCGGCGAGGAAAGCAGCGACGATGACAAGAAGGAGTCGGGCGAATAGAGCTCATTTCTAATTCGATATCGGGGTGTCTGCTTCGGCCGGCGCCCCTCTGTCTACTCTGCGGTGGCAGGATAAAATACAACCAGATTCAAGGACGAGCCCGGCCGCGGGCCTCACTCCCATTCGACTTACCGTAACTCTGGTCACTAGTTGCTTACTAATTTTTGCGACGCTGCGGGCATGCGGGCAGCCAACTCTGAGACAATCATGAAAGAATGCTCCGTTCCTGGCAAAGGGACCTCGTGTCTCTTCACGTTTGCAGGCCGAGCAATCCCGCTTCTATTGGTGCTCCTTTTTCTAACGGGCTGCGGGGTTTCTCTCGTCTCGCGCAAATACGCCGAGCAGCCCGTGCAGCCACTGAATGCGCAGGCTGCAGTGGCCGAAATCAATGCCTATCGAAAGGCGAACGGCGTTCGCCCAGTGGTGCTTGATGCGAGGCTTTCCCGCTCCGCTGCGCTTCATTCATTCGATCTAGCCAAACGTGGCCGTATCAGCCATTCCGGCTCAGATGGATCGAGTCCCAAAGTTCGCGCCAGGCGCGCAGGCTATCGCGCAAAAATCGCTTCGGAGAATGTCGCTGGAGGTCAGAAGTCATTCAGCGACGCCATGTTCTACTGGAAGAGAAGTCGTGGGCACCGACGAAACCTACTGCGCGCGAACGTGACGGCGGCCGGAGTCGGAATGGCGCAGACGCAAGATCAGAAGGCCTACTGGACGCTTGTCCTTGGCAGAGAGTGACGGCTGGGCCAGCTATTATGATCATCGCGCGAAGCGAAGAACGTTACTAAGCTCAGATGTCCCTGAAGTTCTTCTTTGCGCCAATTGGTTGCCATTGGTCTCGGATGCGGCCGAGCTAGACCCATTGGGCATAGCAGAATACAGTAGCCATTCCCGCTGTCTTTACCTGTGGCGCTTCCGAATGCGGTGAAGCGTGCAACCTGGTCCACTAAAGGCCAAGATAAGTGGTGAGGATTCTGGAGAGTGCGCAAAAGCACTGAGATGATGTCGCGTTGGGCATGGCTTACCGCCTGCGCCATCTTACTCGGCTGTGCTCTCGCTTTAGGGTATCTACTCGTCGATACGCAAGAGAGGCTGAGCAAGGCACAAAGTGAACTCGCCATCGCCAAAGAACATGATAGTCAGACAGCTGCGCAAATAGTCCAACTCAAGAATGCTGCCTCCACCCTCAAATCGCAACTTGCGCGACTGGGGAACCATGCAAATCTGACAAAGGCGCAGATAGCTGAACTGAGAAACGTCATTATCAATCTCAAATCGGAAATTGCAGACGCCAAGAAGCTTCAAGGGAAGTTACATGAGGCGACCGGAGAATCTGTCCGGCTGAACGAGGCCCTCAAAACCGCCCACACGCAACTTAAGCAAGAGCAGAGACGCGTCGACGTGTTGGAAGAGCAACTTGACCAGGCTAAGTCCTCAGAAGTCTGGAAGCTCTTGAGTGAGCGAACGGTAGCGCTCGACGCTGCGACTGCCTATCGACAAGCCCTTGAAAGGGACTTGGCGAAGACAAAAACAGAAGTTGAGAATCTGAAGATCGAGCTTGATCAGGCGAAAGCAGAAGCGAGCAACTAGCTTAGTAATAGCGCGCATCGGCTTCCGGCTATTGCTGGAGCGGCTGCCGGATAGGAGATGTGTGTCTTCAAGTCGGCATGAGAAGCGCCGTCCCTTAC
>NZ_JBZMXT010000075.1:0-10777 GCF_058506495.1 Methyloceanibacter sp.
CCCCGGTGCTTCTTGTTCCAGGCAGTGAACCAGTCGTAGGTGGGCCAAAACCGCGGACTGTTGCGCAGGACACCGTAACGATCGCGGAGGCGGTTCCAGTCTTGGAGTGTTTGGACGTTTCGGAGGCCTCGAAGGAACTCTGCGGACTGCTCAAGCTCCATTTCGAGAAAATAGTTGGGAAAACCGCCGATGACCGTCGGATAGATGCTCATCGTATAGAGATGCGGCAGCTCTTGGCCGTTCTGGAACAAGATCGTGTCCTGCGTTTCGTAAACCCGATTTGCGACAAGCGAATAGACGCGGGAATGTCCCTCAGGATTCTTGAGTCTGAGCAGAATGACACTCGGCAGGAAGCGCGGGAACTTGTAAGTGCGCGTTTGTGTCAGCAGCGATGCAGCCGTGACCCAGTCGTCGTAGCTCTTGATGGGATCGTCTAAAGAGACTTTCGGCTTTTTGTGCGGGTTCAGGAGGTCTCGTGGGCCGCTGACCGTTTCCCCGACATGGTCTTGAATGTCTTCGATGAGGCTGAGCATAGGCGCTCGAGCCGATGTCTCAACTTGTGTTGGCTGGTCTCCGCCGGCGAAGGGTTCAAGGGCGAGTGCAACTTGGCCAAGCCCTTGCGTCCACTCGTTACGAAACTGCTCACGCTCCGACTCTGGCAGCAGGAGCAAGAAATTGTCCTCGAACTCCTGGCGCAAATAATTGAAGAAGACGAGGGTCTCAAGCTTCGGGATGTCACCGGACCAGTATTGGAAGTTGGCGACGGTGTCGTAGTAGATGCGCTCGAACCCGCTATAATCCATGAGCCACAATGTGCGGGGAATTCCGCCCTGGCGCCCTTTCATGACCGATACGTTGGACTCGTGACGCAGGACGGTAAGCCAAGCGTTAGGGTCCTTTTTGTCTCCGTTCCAAATGGCCTCGATTGTGTAGCCCTTTGGCCGCAACTTCTTGAGCGCAGCCGCGTAGGCTTCCTCATAGGCATCGTTGCCAAAGAGCGACCGGTCCATAAACGTTTCCCAGGTCTCAAGCCCGAGCTTGGGATCGCGCACGGACACGTCGTACTTCGGATCAACAAAGAAGACCCAGAATTGATCCTTCACGGCGTAGGTCGCCGTTTGACCGAGGCAAACGGGGCCGTAGGTGATGCCTGAGACGATCACCTCCGAATTCTCCAGCAGAAACCCATAACGGGCTTCGACGGGGATTGCTTGGTAGACCCTGAACGGGTTACCAAGATCCCACGGAGCATCCTCGGGCCCATCGAGCTTCGCGCTATTGCCCCAGTCACGATCTAAGAACAGCTTCTGCAGGTGTTCGATGTGTCGCTTGTCGAGTCCCCAAACGAAGTGGTTCTTCTGAACGATCGGCTCCGTGACTTTATGTAGGCGGTAATAGAACCGTTCCACGCCGGCGTATTTGTAGGGGTTGGTGTAGGGAAACGGCGTGTCGATAATCTCCACCCGCGCTGGCGGGTTTTGGCCCGGGTCACCCGGCGGCGTCTTGGAGCGCACAAGTCTGAAATAATCGCCGGGGCTCTCCTCCAAGACGATAGTTGCCAAAAACATGTGATCGAAAATGTAGCGGGAGACGAGCGCTGACCGCTTGTCTTTCGCGTTGAAGAAATCTTCCCAGGCCCGCACGATCGTAGGGTCGGCGACCATATTGGCCTCGCGGCGTTGCGCATCCGTTGGGCCTGGTGCATCACCGGCGACCCATGCCCGCAAGCGGTCAACGTCCTTGGCATCGAGTGCGGGCAATCCGAACGGCATGCCGATCGCCGGGTTCTCTTCAATGTGTGCAGCAAGCGCTTCCGGCGTCGCGGGACAGGTGTGCTCGTAGCGCCTCTTGTAAAGTGGCATCAACTCCTTCCGCGAAAACCCTGGCGTGTTGTGTTTTGCTCCCGCTTCGATCATTTGCGTGAGCATTGAGCGGGATATGTTTTCTGTGCGGGAGCCGCCTCGCGACAGCACGGGATAAAAGCCACGGTCGCGCCATTCGGCCGTTGTTTGCACCACGTTCATGCCCGTTCGGCCGTAATCGCCCAAGTGAACGGAATAGGGGTTCTCGCCGTAGCCACCGCGTTCAAGACCGCGAAACGACGAGAGCTTTAGATTGCAGGGAGACCCGAGGCAGCCGTGGCAGGCAATGCAGCGCTTATTGAAGAGAGGCTGAATATCGTCCGTATAGCTCGGAACGTAGTGTTCGGTCCGTGGCGGTGGTGCGCTGGCCTCCTGGCCTGTGCTCATAGTTGCTGGCAACGCCATTAGCGTGATCGCGATGAAGCATGCGGCCTTCCGAATGCGCAGCGGCATCGGCAGCCGGTTTCTCGATGGGATGTACGCCTCAGCCTTCATGCTGCCCCGCCTATTACGTTACGTCTGCCTTCGCTGCAGCCTTTCTCGTGGCCATGGTTTTTTCCTTGTCGCAGCGCTGCTCAACCGGCCTTCCTTCGCGCCCGAGATTGCATGCGGAATTGACGAGTGCCAGATGCGAGAAGGCTTGGGGGAAGTTCCCGCAGAGCCGCTTTGCTTCGGGGTCGTACTCCTCACTCAAGAGGCCAACATCGTTGCAGAGACCAAGGAGCTTCTCGAAAAACTTGATCGCGTCCTCCTCACGCCCCATCATGAGATAAGCATCGACGAGCCAAAAGCTGCATGCCAGGAACATTCCCTCGCCTGGCGGCAGACCATCGTTGGCCTTGGACGTGTCGTAGCGTTGGACGAGGCCGTCCTTCATCAACGTTTTCTCGATTCTCTCGACGGTTCCGACAACGCGGGGGTCGGTCGCCGGGAGAAAGCCCATAGCGGGGATCAGCAGCAGGCTCGCATCCACTTCCGTGGCGCCGTATGAGCGCATGAAGCTGTTGAGCTCTGCGTTGAAGCCCTTCTCACAAACCTGTTTGTGTATCGTATCCCGCACTTTGCGCCAGTGCTCGATAGGTCCCTTCAACTTGAAGCGTTCCGCGCTCCGGATCGTGCGGTCGAACGCGACCCACGCCATGACTTTTGAGTAAACGAACTGCTCGGGTCCGCTGCGTACTTCCCATATGCCCTCGTCCGGCTTGTGCCAGACTTCTTCCACCTGCTCGATGATGGCGCGCTGTAGGTCCCAACCGGACTGCAATGGCGCAAGGCCGCCCTTGCGGGCCTGATGGACGGCGTCCAGCATCTCGCCGTAGACATCAAGTTGCACCTGACTGTGAGCGGCATTGCCGATCCGCACTGGCGTAGAGTTCTCGTACCCTTTTAGCCATGGTAGCTCGACCTCGTAGAGCCTCCGTTCGCCGGCTATGCCGTACATGATCTGCATTTGCTTCGGGCTGCCGGCGACGGCACGCAAGAGCCATTCGCGCCATGAGCGCGCCTCGTCGTAGTAGCCTGTATTCATGAGGGCCAGCAGCGTCAGCGTGGCATCGCGAACCCAGCAATAGCGATAGTCCCAGTTGCGTGGTCCACCGAATTGTTCGGGCAGCGACGTCGTAGCAGCAGCAACCAGGCCGCCGGTCGGCTGATACGTCATTGCTTTCAGAGTGATCAGAGATCGCTTGACGATGCTCGCGTAAGGGCCCTCGGTTGTGCAGCTGGAAGTCCAATCCTTCCAGAACTGCTCCGTCCCATGGGTCAACGAGTTCGCATCGAACTCGACCGGCTCGGGTATCCACGATTCGCTATAGGTGAGGGCGAAGGAGGCAGTCTCCCCTTTCTTCGCCGAGAACGTCCCGACAGTCTTGAAGTTTTCACCATGCATCTGGACGGAAGACTGCAGCACGATCCGGCTAGGACCCGCGACGATCCGAAGGCGCCCATCTGGCATTGTCGTGACCCAGGGGACAGATTCGCCGTAGCCGAAGCGTACGACGAGTTCGGACGTGAACTCGATCGTGCCCCTCTCGCCAACGACAAGCCTTATGACATTCGGGTGCTTCTCGCAGGGATACATGAAGTCGATGAGCGTCGCCGCGCCGCTCTTCGTCTCAAAACGGGTCTCTAGAATCAGTGTATCGGGCCTGTACCGACGTGTGATCTTCGCCTTTGGGTCCGTCGCTGAAATCTGCCACCGCCCATTGTTGTCATCGCCGAGGAGGGCGGCAAAGCAAGCTTCCGAATCGAAGCGCGGCAGACAAAGCCAATCGATGGACCCGTTACGCCCGACAAGAGCAGCTGTCTCGCAGTCGCCGATCAGCGCGTAATCTTCGATAGGAAGAGCCATGGCGAGGCGACTCTAAAGCCCAGGGCTCGATTGCATCAAGCCGCCATCGACCATCACCGAGGTTGCGGTCATATAGCTCGCACCATCACCAGCAAGGAAGGCAACAACCGTTGCAATCTCCTCCGGCTTCGCCATGCGGCCAAGGGGGATCGCCGCATCGAGTTTCTTTAGCTTCGAGGGGTCGTCCATCGTACTGGTATTGATTGGCGTCTCAATCGCGCCGGGTCCCACACCCACGATGAGAATGTTGTGGGGCGCAAGCTCAACGCCGGCAGTGCGGGTGAGCATGCGCATGCCACCTTTTGAGAGGCAGTAGGGGGTGTTGCCGGGCATCGGCCAGTCCTCATGGGTGGAGGTTATGTTGATGATACGCCCGCCGTCGCCCTGGCTGATCATCTGCTTGGCGGCTAACTGAGTTGCAAAAAATGCGCTCTTCAGATTGATCTTCAAAACAGCGTCGTATTGCGCCTCTGTGGTATCCAACACCGATGTTCGGGTCTCGATTCCGGCGTTGTTTACAAAGATGTCGAGTCGGCCGAATTTTGCGACGGCGCCACCGATGAGCTTCTCCAGGTCGCCAATCTCGCCCACATCCGCGTCGATACCAATGCATCTGTCGTCGAGGGCCGCGACCTTCTGTTCCAGAGCGTCGGTGGCCTCGGGATGGGCGACATAGTCGATAACGATGTTGACGCCGTGTTTGGCGAGCTCAAGAACGATGGCTTTGCCGATCCCCGTATTGCCGCCAGTGACGATCGCGACCTTGTTCTTTAGGGGCATTTTCAGTCTCCATTGGCAGGTTTGCTGCCGTTCCACCAGCGTCGTAACCGGAACGACACGAACTCGACGTCAATTGATCCGCATCCAACCTAGACATGGTGGCACGCATCGGCAACGGTGCTGAATCGCAAAGACCCATCGAAGAACGAGGCCCGACGCCTGAGCGTCCGAATCAGACGTAGAGGGGAGCATCATGTCCGACCAGTATGACGTGCTCGTTGTCGGAAGCGGCGCGGGCGGCGCGAGCGTTGCTTACAAGCTTACGCTTGCGGGCAAGAGCGTCTTGCTGCTCGAAAAAGGGCCGTTCCTGCGGCGCGACGCTTCCACGCTGGACGTTCGGAAAGTTTTTGTGGAAGGCGTCTTCAAGAATCATGAGCCTTGGCTCGATAGTAAGGGCAAGGAGTTCGTTCCCGGCGAGTTCTACAATGTTGGCGGGAAAACAAAGTGGTACGGCGCGGCACTGTTTCGCTTTCGTCCCGAAGAGTTCGAGGCGGAACCAAATTTCGACCTTCTCGGCTGGCCCTTTGGCTACGATGAGTTGGAGCCGTTCTACGACGAAGCGTCAGACTTGCTGCGGATCACAACGTTCAAGAACGAGCCCCAACTACAAGCTCTGCTGGACAAGATCACGATGGCGGACCCTGGATGGGAGCTACACCCGCTACCGCTCGGTCTATCTCATGACATCATAAACCATCCGGATGAAGCCAAGCACTTCGACGGGTTTGCATCGCCTTCGGGGTTGAAATCAGATTCAGAGCGCAACCTGCTGGACCACATTCGCGACAAGCCAAACTTCAAGCTCGTTGCGGGCGATCCGGTATCGGCGCTTGTCGCCGCGCCGGGCAATCCTCGAAAAATCATCGGGGTGCAGTGTGCAGACGGGTCAAGTTACCACGCGAAGACAGTGGTACTTGCGGCGGGGGCGATGAGTTCGCCTCGTATTCTTCAGGATCACTTGCGTGCGAGCGGTTTGGGACTTGCGTGTGGCGACCTCTTAGGTGCCAACTTCAAGATGCATATCAACTCCGCCCTGCTCGGTTTCTCTCCATTCACCGATCATGACATGCTCCGCAAGACCGCCGTACTTTACAATAATCGTTTCCCCCATTCGTCGATGCAGTGTCTCGGTTGGATCGACGCCGAACTGTTGGCGGCGCAGGTTCCGCCGGAGGTTCCCGCGTTCGTAGACAAGTTGCTCGGCAAGAAAGCGATCGGCTTCTGGGCTACGACAGAGGATTCGTCGAGCGCCGAAAACCGGATTGTTTCTGGCGGTCCCGGCGGCCGACCTAGGATGGACTACAGCCTGGATCGTATTCCGCACGCGGTGAAGGAGCACCGCGCGTTGATAGACGCCTGGATTGAGCGTCTACTGGCGGCAGGTCTCGTTGGTTTCGACAAGTATATGGGGATGGCCGGCACGGCCCACGCGCTTGGTAGCATGGTGACAGGAACCGACCCGGCACGATCAGTCGTGGATACCCATGGGAAGGTCCATGGGATGGAGAGCCTGTATGTTGGTGATGGGAGCCCGCTCCCTCGCGCCAGCCGCGTGAACCCTTCGCTGACTATCTATGCGTGGGGTCTTCGCCTTGGTGCTCACTTGGCTGAGAACTAAGTTGCTGCGGGGAATCTGCTACCTCTGGCCCAGGCGTCGCCATACGAATTTCTGGCCTCGACGTTAGATCGTCGGGGATGCTAAGGCAGCGGCTTATTGTCTGGGCGGACTATGGGGAGGACAATGCAGAAAGCAGGGGTGAACGAGAATAACGCTGAACTCGTGGGCGCGCGCTGGTATCTGAGCCGTGATGGAGAGCAGCATGGACCGCTTTCGGACCGTGAGCTGTCCTTGTTTGCCGAAGGCGGCAATTTTCAGCCGGGGGACCTTCTTTGGACTGAGGGGCTCGACGAATGGAAGTCCGCCGATGCGATCTTTGGACTCGCAGAGGCCGACGATTCCGGGGCGCCCGTCGGCGAACCTTCACTGGATGCCGCGGACGCTCATGCGGACGACGACGTCGCCACAGAAAGAACTAGTGCGCCGGAGCGGCACGGCGTTGGGCTTGCGGACGATCCTCTACTCGATGACACGATCGACGAGAATGTCGGGGCGCTTGCGAAGGCCCTGCGAGGCGAAGCGGAGGCTGCAAAGCTCTCGTTTCAGGCGCAGCTCATCGCGGACCTCAGAACATTCGGCGGGTTTTGTGCCTATCTCTGGATTGTGTTCGCTGTTCTGACTCTGCATGCATTGGCTACTGGCGCGCAACTAGGGATCGGTCTCAGCTTTTTCATACTCACGACTTTGAATGCATTCGTGCTGATGCGGGCATGGCCTGTGCTTGAGCGTCAGAGCTTCCTCCAGAGCCTTCAACACAAGCCGCTGATATACACAATTGGCTTCAAGACCCTTGTTTTCGGCGTTGGACTTGTCTTGGCCTATGCGGTGGAAATGAGCGTCTTGGGTGTTGCCGGGATAGGCTCAGGTCCTTCGAGCGTGGTCGGCGGCTTTGGCGGTGTGCTGGCTTGGATTCTAATTTTGGGTTTGGCTTTGCTCCCGTATTTCACGTTTCGTGAGGTCGAGGTCGCAGTCGGTTCCGACATGATGCGCAAACTACTGTTCCGCCGGCATTAGTGCGGCGCTGCTATGGGCGGCGCAGTTTCCTGCTGCAGCCAAGGAGATTTGCGACTATCGACTTGGGAAGATTTGGTGTTTCTCGGCGGCACGGGGACAGGCTCGAACCGGCAGTTCGAACAAACTGGGGCGAGGACTAACGCATGCCAATCATCATCTTCTTGCTGCTGGCCGCCATGGTGGCGACATTCGGGTTTTGGGGAACCCTCAAGGGCATTATCGGCGCGATCGGGGTGATCGTGTTGTTGTGTCTGCTTGCTTTGCTGACGGTATCGTTCATTGCCGCTTGGATCATGCGGCGGTAACGGTTCGGCCAGCGCAGCCCGAAACCTAATATTTGTGCCGCTGTCCGGTGATTGCGAAGTCCGCCTCCTCAAACTGCTGCTTTTGGACGATGCTCCCGGTCGCCTCCAATGCGCGGCGGCAGGCTTGGTGAGCTTTTTCTTTTTCCGTTTCAGATAAAGCTTCGCCGGCCTCAATCATCTCTGCCGCTTCGAGGCACGAGCTTCCGTCGAGTGCCGATGCCTCCGCCGGCATCTGATGGAAAGCCACAGTGTTTCCACAGCGCATGAGTGCGGCAAGCGCCCGGACCCCCATGATGACGACCTTACCTGGCTACTCTGCCGCAAGCCTCACATACTGACCGTTCGCAACAGGGCACGCTGCCCAAAGCTCGCGAAGGGACGAGACTAAAAAGGCCATCTGAGCATCCGTATGGACGGGTGATGGGGTGAGACGCATCCGCTCTGTGCCTCGCGGCACCGTCGGGTAGTTGATCGGCTGCACATAGATTCGGTAGTCCGATAGCAGCGTATCGGTCACCGCCTTACAGTGCACCGGATCGCCGACCATGACCGGCACGATGTGACTTGGGTTGTCCATAACCGGCAAGCCCACGTCCGCGAGCATTGTTTTAAGGGTTTGGACCCGCTCGCGATGCCGCGCTCGTTCAATTTCCGAGCGCTTGAGGTGGCGGATGGAGGCGAGGGCTCCAGCCGCGACGGCGGGCGCCAACGATGTCGTGAAGATAAAGCCCGGCGCGTAGGATCGGATCGCATCGCAGCAGGCTCTGCTTGCGGCGATATAGCCGCCCATGACGCCAAAGCCCTTTGCCAGCGTGCCATTGATGATGTCGACGCGGTCCATTACGCCTTCCAATTCGGCGATACCGCCGCCGTGCGGGCCGTAGAGCCCGACGGCATGAACCTCGTCGAGGTAGGTCAAGGCGTTATATTTGTCAGCGAAGTCGCAAACCGTGCCGATCGGCGCGATGTGACCGTCCATGGAGTAGACGCTCTCGAACGCGATCAGCTTCGGCGTGTCTAGGGGAACGGACTTCAACAGCGCTTCGAGATGATCGAGGTCGTTGTGCCGGAAGATGTGTTTCGGGCCGGCGCCATGCCGAATGCCCTCGATCATCGATGCGTGGTTCTTCTCGTCTGAGAAGATCTCCAGGCCTGGGATCAGGCGGGTTAGCGTCGACAGCGTTGCGTCGTTGGCAATGTAAGCGGATGTGAAAAGAAGTGCGGCCTCTTTATTATGGAGGTCTGCCAATTCGGCTTCGAGTTCCACATGATAGTGCGTCGTACCAGAAATGTTGCGGGTTCCCCCAGAACCGGCTCCAACCTGATCGATTGCCTCGTGCATTGCCTCACGCACCGCAGGGTGCTGGCTCATGCCGAGATAATCATTGGAACACCAAACCGTGACATCTCGCGTGCCCCGGTCTGTGAAGTGGTCGGCGACGGGATAGGCGCCACAACGCCGCTTTAAATCGGCAAAAACGCGATAGCGACCCTCTTGGTGCAGCGACTCAAGATGCCGTCGGAACTGATTCTCGTAGTCCATATGTCTCCTATTCCCCTAGACCCTTGGCGTTCGCCAACGCCACCCAGCTATTGGTCGAACAGAATGGAGAGCCTGAGCAGTCCGGTTGGCACAAGTTCTTGTCTTGCTTGTGTAAAGTTCCAACCGTCACTGTAGTCGCCCCTGCTACCTATCCCAATATCGGCATCTTCACAAGAACAACGGGCTGCCCCCATGCCGTCTCAATGTCGCATGGCAGTCACAGTTGTGTTTGACTCATCTCAACTTTCACGTCACCGGGAGTGTTGTTCTCCGGGCGTGATCCTGACGAATGGTGCGATGGCGTCAGTTCTGGCGGACGGTCGCGCGAAAGGCTTCGAGAAAGACGAGCCGCGAGAACGGCTTCTGCACGATGTTGCGATGGCCGTAGCGGCCGGAAACATCGCTTGGGTCGTAGCCTGTGGCGAAAATATAAGGCAGCCCCCGCGCATCCAGGGCGTCCGCGACGGGGTAGACCAGCTCCCCGGCGACATTGAGATCGAGCACAGCGGCGTCGACCACGTTTTCACCTAATAGTCTCAAGGCTTGCCCGACCCGACTTGCCGGGCCGACGACCTGGCACTCGGACTCAACGAGCATATCCTCCAACTGAAGCGCAATAGGCGCCTGATCCTCGACGACCAGCACGCGAAGTCCCTTCAATAGCTCTTCTTCCTCGGATGGCATACCGACTATAGCCCTGAGTTTCCCCTCGCGCACTTGTCACTCCGGTCGAACTCTGAGTCGTAGCCCATGCGGGCAGTCATCGCGACACCAAAATGCGCACAAGCCGCGCGTTAACACTCTGACCAATAGAGCTGATTCCAAACTGATGCGAAACAGCCCATGTCTTGGGCAGGAATTGTGCACAGGCGGGCGACGAGGCGTGCCATTGCTGTGGCCTCCGGCGACTGCTGGGCAATGCCGCTACTCAAACCTCAGGCTGACTAAGTGTCTGTATTTAAACCAAAGTGTCTGTGCTCAGCCCCGAATCTGCCAGCTTGCGTCCCGGCATGAAACTCGTGGCCTAAATGTCACAACGCGGGCGAAAAGCTGTACGCCCGGTTTGTTAGCAATTTACCTTCCAGGCGGATCGCGTATAAGCAGATGTTAGAACTCTCTGCTGAGGGAATTCGTCCGCATTTCGACGAAACAAACGCCGAGTAAGGCAATCAACCGCAGCAGAACCGAGAGTTTTGGATTAGGTAATTTGGCCAGGGAAGGTGGACATGGAGATGTTTGGGGGACTTACGAGAACATCTAGCCGCGTAGCGATTGCGGCAGCGCTTGGGCTTGGTGCTTTTGCTT
>NZ_JBZMXT010000076.1:0-10442 GCF_058506495.1 Methyloceanibacter sp.
CGGTGACGCTCGATCAGATCAAGGCCGCGCCGAAGCTCGCCGACATGGTCTTGGTCAACAACTCACGCCTCTCGGTGCAGCCTGTCACAGCGGCCGAATGGAACGCCGTCTGCGCGCTGGCCGGACTCAAGAACCCGCCTACGACGTGATGCTGTTGCCAGCCGTTTTTTGCTAAGGTCCAGCGAGATTAAAAGCGCTCAGCCCGAGGTGCACCCAGCATGGCATTTGCAGGCATGAATTATCTGTCAATTGTGGTCGCCGCGCTGGCAGGTTTCGGTGTCGGTGCCATTTGGTACATGGTTCTTGGCACGGCCTGGCTCGATGCACTCGGCAAGACCGAAGACGACATCAAGGGCAGCGGCGCTGCGCAGGCCATGCCTTTCATCATCGCGCTTGTCGCCGATCTTGTGATGGCAATCATGCTCGCCGGCCTGATGGGGCATCTCGGCGACGTCTCTGTTCGTGGGGGGCTCATCAGTGGGTTCTTCATTTGGGTCGGGTTCGTCATCACCACCATGGGCGTCAACCACGCCTTTAGCGGCGCCAGCCCCAAACTAACGGCGATCGACGGCGGTCACTGGCTCGCCGTGCTACTCGTGATGGGCGCCATAATTGGCGCCTTTGGCGTCTAGACCAAAGAACTAACTAGAGGCACTTCTCGACCGCACTTTGTCGCGGCATAATGCCTCACGAAATATATCGATAATACAAAAGTTCTGTATGGAGGAAGCGTACCGATGTCCGCGCATGATTGGCAACAGAATGAGACCATCCCCGTGCAAGAGGCGTGGAAGGAACACGCCCACATCAAGAACAAACAGTACTTGGAGCTCTACCAGAAGAGCATTGAGGATCCGGACGCATTCTGGGCAGAGGCCGCCCAGCGTATCGACTGGATCAAGCCCTTCACCAAAGTGAAGAACACGTCGTTTGAATACCCGGAGGTGTCGATCAAATGGTTTGAGGACGGAACGCTCAACGTTTCGGCCAACTGCATCGATCGGCATTTGGAAAAGCGTGGGGACCAAACCGCCATTATCTGGGAGGCGGACGGACCTGACACGCCGGCGCAGCACATCACCTACCGAGAGCTACACGACAAGGTTTGCCGGCTCGCCAATGTGCTGAAGGAGCAGGGCGTGAAGCGCGGGGACCGCGTGACGATCTACCTGCCCATGATCCCTGAGGCTGCCTACGCGATGCTGGCTTGTACGCGTATTGGCGCCGTCCATTCGATCGTCTTCGGCGGTTTTTCTCCGGATTCGCTCGCAGGACGTGTTGAAGGTTGCCAGTCCGCTGTTGTCATCACGGCCGATGAGGGGCTGCGTGGCGGCCGAAAAGTGCCACTGAAGGCTAACGCCGACGAGGCCGCCGCAAAGAGCGAGCATGTGAAAAAGATCCTTGTTGTTCGCCGCACCGGCGGTGATGTTCCGTGGACCGAAGGGCGCGATGTGTGGCTCAACGACGCGATGGATGCGGCTAGCCCGGATTGCCCGCCCGAAGAAATGAATGCGGAGGACCCGCTCTTCATTCTCTACACATCGGGTTCGACGGGCAGCCCAAAGGGTGTCGTTCATACAACGGGCGGCTATCTCGTCTACACCTCGATGACACACGAGTACATTTTCGACTATCACGATGGCGAGATCTATTGGTGTACCGCAGATGTGGGATGGGTCACGGGTCACAGTTACATTGTGTACGGACCATTGGCCAATGGCGCGACGACGCTGATGTTTGAAGGCATACCCAATTATCCTGACGCGTCCCGCATGTGGCAGGTTGTCGACAAGCACAAGGTAAACATTTTTTACACCGCACCAACTTTGATCCGTGCACTGATGGGTGCAGGTGACGATTACGTAAAATCCTCCAGCCGCGCATCTCTGCGCGTTCTTGGCTCGGTGGGCGAGCCGATCAATCCTGAGGCTTGGGAATGGTACTTCCATGTTGTAGGCGAAGGCCGGTGCTCGATCGCCGACACGTGGTGGCAAACAGAGACTGGCGGAATTCTTATCGCGCCATTACCAGGGGCAACGGCGCTCAAGCCCGGGTCCGCAACACGGCCGTTCTTCGGTGTACAACCCGCCTTGGTCGATGCGGAAGGAAAGCGTATCGAGGGAGCCGGCGAGGGCAATCTCGTTATTCTCGATGCGTGGCCGGGCATAATGCGAACGGTGTTTGGAGACCATCAGCGTTTCGTCGACACTTATTTCTCGGCTTACAAGGGCATGTACTTCACGGGTGACGGCGCCCGACGCGATGACGATGACTATTACTGGATCACCGGACGGGTCGACGACGTGATCAATGTCTCCGGGCATCGCATGGGCACCGCGGAGGTGGAATCGGCACTTGTCGCGCATCCCAAAGTGGCCGAAGCGGCCGCGGTGGGCTTCCCTCACGATCTCAAGGGACAGGGCATCTACTGCTATGTGACGCTAATGGTCGGCGAAAGCGAAGAAGACGGCCTGAAGAAGGAGCTGCGTGACTGGGTTCGCCAAGAGATTGGTCCGATTGCTGCTCCGGACCATATCCAATTCGCACCTGGACTGCCTAAGACCCGCTCCGGCAAGATCATGCGGCGCATTCTTCGGAAGATCGCCGAAGACGAGTTTGGCAATCTGGGCGACACTTCAACACTCGCCGATCCGTCCGTTGTTTCTCATCTCATCGAGAATCGGCAGAATCGCCGGGCAGACTAGTAGGCTCTGCGCGTCTTTCACGCAAAAGCACGGCCGGGCTCCCATGCCCGGCCGAACCGCGCTAAGAACCTCTTTAGGGCCTCCGAAGATGTGAGGCCGTTTCGCGAGGGTAGCGAATGGTGTGGATCATGCGTGGGCTGGTGGCGATTGCTCTAGCCCTAGGGCTCGTGATCGTGATCGTCGTACTAATCGGCAATATCGGTTCCGGAGACGACGGCACGCAAGTCACGGCACTGACAGTCGGCGAGCGGACGGTCACGGTGACCGGTCACTACGCGACCTTGAGCCAAGAGTCTCTTGCAGACGGGGTCAAGGTGATCGTGGAGGGGCACGAAATCATGGTCACGGCCGATCAGCTCTCCGTCGACGGACGGGCGCAGGTCCTGGAGCCGGAGGACAACGTTACTGTCACCATAACCAAGGACAGCGAATTGCGCGTGACGCTCGAGCCTTCCAACTAGAACCTGCGCATACGAAAATGGGGCCGCAGGGCGACCCCATTCCAAATTGATGTTCGGCTTACTTCAGCCGCAGCCCTATCTAGACATGACCTTCGTGAACTGGGACAGCATGGTATTCCAGGCCTCTCGCGTGTCGCGATCGAAGGATTTTTCCAGGGACCGCTCGAGCGTCCAGATCAGTGCACGGGACATCGTGCGATAGTGGCGCGTGCGAATTCCCATCTGCCGGTGCCGGCTTCCAAGCAGTTTCAGCGTCGGAGCAAGCCCGTCCTCGTGGCCAAGCGAGATCATCGCTAGCTTCGCGCCAGCCGAGAACTTCCGCGCCTGCATTTCAACGGGCCCATCGAATTTCTTGCGAAGGCCGGGGTCTAGTCGGAAGAGCTTCAGGAAGAAGAGCTGTGCGACGAGATCCAGCGCCGGCTCGAGGCGGAAGAAACTGTTTAGAATCAGTTTTTTCTGCGCAGTAGTGAGGTCCAATTGTTTCGCCGAGGTGCGTCTTGCTCGGCGAGCGGACTTTTTGGGCGAACCTTCGGAAACGTGCAGTGCGGCAGGCATGACGGGCAACTCCTTCGAATGTGTTGCCGACAGAATGCCCAAAACCAGATTGATGAAGCGTTAAGGTAAGCACACTCTTAAGCGCGGGGCTGTCCCCAGGTGCCGATTGCGAATTCCAGCGGCTGCTCAAGCCCTTGCGCCGGGCGAGTCCACTCCCAACATATGAGAAGCGGCGGTTTTCCGCGGTTTTTGGACAGGTTACGGAGGCCACATCGTCCATGAGTTACTTGCGCACGGCGATTCTGCTGGCAGCGCTCACTGCCCTGTTTATGGGTTTCGGGTTTCTGCTGGGCGGTCAAACCGGCATGCTCATCGCGCTCGTTATGGCGGGCGGGATGAATCTGTTCGCCTACTGGAATTCGGACAAGGCTGTGTTGCGCATGTATGGCGCGCACTTGGTAGAGCCAAACAGCAGCCGCGACGCGCGCGACCTATACGAAATGGTCGCCAAGCTCGCGCGCAATGCGAACCTGCCCATGCCCAAGGTGTACGTGATGGACAACCCGCAGCCAAACGCGTTTGCGACGGGACGGAACCCCGAGAACGCCGCGGTTGCGGTGACGACCGGCCTTATGCGCACGGTGAATCGAGAAGAACTTGCCGGTGTGATCGCGCACGAACTTGCGCATATCCGCCATCACGATACTCTGCTGATGACTATTACCGCGACGATCGCAGGCGCTATTTCCATGCTCGCGAACTTTGCATTGTTCTTCGGTGGCAATCGCGACAACAACCACATGGGCTTTATCGGCACGATTGCCCTGATGATCCTCGGGCCCTTGGCCGCCGGCCTTGTCCAGATGGCGATCAGCCGAACGCGCGAATACGAGGCCGATAAGGGCGGCGCCGAGATCTGCGGCCATCCTCTGTGGCTCGCTTCCGCCCTGAAAAAAATCGCGAGTGGCGCAGAACGCATCCCCAACGACGAGGCAGAGCAGAACCCAGCCTCCGCGCACTTGTTTATCGTCAACCCGCTCCACGGCATGCGTCTCGACAACCTGTTCGCAACCCATCCGCCGATGGACGAGCGCGTGGCGCGGCTGGTCGCGATGTCGCAAGGCGCGAATACGGGCAGCATGGCGACCGGAAGCCGCGGGTCAGGAACTCATGACGCTGGCGCTCGGAGTCTGGGCGGCAGCGGCGGCCCCTGGGCCGGAAGCGTGCCAGAAAGCCCGCGGCGCAAAGCCCGCGGGCCATGGGGTTGATCGAGGCACCGTCAAAGGCACCCAGATCGCTTCCCGCTCGCACGCTGCACGATAAAAGCCGAGCGGCCCACTAGTTCTTGAGGCTGGGGCAACAAAAACACGTTGCTCTGCCCAGCGGACCCAATGTCAGCGCCCGGCTATTGTTCTCCCCCGTGCGCGTATCAGAAACCGTAGCACCTTGGAGACAGCACGATGAGTAAGACCAGCCCACGCAATAAGACACTCTCGCGGACGCGGGACCATCAAGTCGGCCTGCCCGCCCGCCGCACCGCCGCAGCCATCCTCGATGCGGTGCTTCAAAAGAAGCAGCCTCTGGACGACGTACTCGGCCGCGTCCGCGACGGTGCGATGTACGATCTTCCAACGCGAGACCGGGCCTTGGCGCGCGCAATCGTTGGGACCTCCCTGCGGCGCAAAGGCCAAATTGATAAGGTGCTTGAGACCTTCCTGGATCGGGGCCTTCCGGCGCGGGCCGGGACACTCTACCCGATTCTGTTGTCCGGCGCAGCGCAGATGCTCTTTATGGAGGTCCCGCCTCACGCGGCGATCGACCTCGCTGTGAGGCTTGCGCAATGGGACCCGCGCGCCAGACGCTACGACAAGCTTGTCAATGCCGTGCTCCGCCGCGTGTCTGAGAAAGGCGAAGGTATCGCCAGCGCGCTCGATGCCGCTCGCATCAACACACCCGACTGGCTGTGGCAGCGTTGGGAACGGACGTGGGGCGAGGACCGAACAAGCGCCATAGCCGAATCCCAATTGCTCGAGCCGCCTTTGGACCTCACCGTGAAGGGCGATCCAGATGTGTGGGCCAAGAAGCTAGGCGGCCGGATGCTAGAAACGGGGAGCGTACGACTCATTCCGAGAGGACGAATCGAGGAGCTTACGGGGTTCGCGGAGGGCGCTTGGTGGGTGCAGAACGCGGCGGCGTCGATCCCGGCGCAGCTTCTGCACGATCTTGCAGGCAAGCGCGTCGCGGACTTGTGCGCTGCGCCCGGTGGCAAGACCGCTCAGCTCGCACTGCGCGGCGCAGCCGTGACCGCAGTCGATATCTCCAAGACCCGCATGGAGCGACTCGAAGAGAACCTCGCGCGGCTCGACTTGAGTGCCGAGGTAATTGTTGCTGACGCTACCCAATGGGGCGGCGATGAATCGTTCGACGCGATTTTGCTGGATGCGCCATGTTCATCAACAGGGACAATTCGCCGACATCCCGACATTCCCTACCTTAAGTCAAACGCAGACATCACCGACTTGTCTGCCCTTCAGAGTCGGCTTCTCGACAATGCCGTGCGCCTTTTGAAGCCGGGTGGCACCCTGGTGTACTCCACCTGTTCCCTCGAACCGGAGGAGGGCGAGGCGCAGATCGCAGCGCTTCTAACGCGGAACAGCGAGCTCCGCATCGATCCTTTGCGAACCGACGAACCGTTCGGAGATGCCGAGTGGGCGCAGGCTTCTGGCGTGCTACGGACTTTCCCAAACCAGCTGCGGCTCGATAGCCCTGAATGGAGTGGTATGGACGGGTTCTTCGCGGCAAGGGTCGTGACTTCTGAATAGGGAAGAAAACGTTGAGCCACTTGCCCTTGGAGTCCTGCTGCACGACAATGCACCCCGCTTGGTCATCAAGCTGCGGGGGAGAGCGTGGCGCCAGCAATGCGTGCCGCAGCTCCAATGGAGAACAACTGTAATGGCAGGCGATCCGGCCTTCGAGCGCGAAGCCAACGCGCAAGAGGTGAAGCTTGGCGGGCCTAGCGCGCTGAGACGGCTGATGCTGTCCGGGCTGGCCGCGGTGAGCTATCCGGGCTCGCAAGCCGAGCAGTTGCTACTAGCCCCTCAGGAGCTGCGAACTGCGGATCCAAGCTTTGCGACAGAAATCTACAACGGGCATTTTGGGTTGGCGGGCAAGCTCGCTGATCTTGGAGCAAAGTCGCCATTCGAGATCGAGCCGCCCTCATTGAATTGGGCACGAGAACTTTACGGGTTCAGCTGGCTGCGGCACCTGCGGGCTGCCGATTCCGAATTGTCTCGCGAACAAGCAAAGACACTTGTGCACGATTTCATCCGTATGCGGCGACAGCTGCCTCCGTTGGCGTGGCAGCCCGAGATCGTGGCGCGGCGCGTGATTTCCTGGCTCTCAAACTCGGTTCTCGTGCTGGCTGTGGACGAACCTGCAGCCTACGAATCGTTTCTAAAGGAACTTACGGGAGAGTTGCGCTACCTGTCGGCCGGGTATCGTGACGCGCCAGACGGCGTGCCGAGACTGCTTGCGCTCATGGCGCTGCTGTACGGTGGGCTGTGCATTGCGGATCAGAATGCGGTTGTAGACCGCTACACCAAACCGTTCTGCCGCGAGCTCGACCGGCAGATTCTTCCCGATGGCGGGCATATCTCGCGAAATCCAGAGGCACTTATCGAACTGCTGTTGGACCTACTTCCGTTGCGCCAGTGCTTTGTCGCCCGCGACCGCACACCGCCGAAGGAGCTGACGGACGCTGTAGATCGCATCATGCCCATGCTGCGATTCTTCCGCTTGGGCGATGGATCGATGGCACGCTTCAACGGCGCCGGTCCCACCCCAACCGATGCGTTAGCGACGGTGCGCGCCTATGACGATATCGAGGGGGCGCCGGTCCGCTCCGCAGCCAACTCTGGCTATGTGCGGGTTGAGGCCGGCTCGACACTTATTCTCTGTGATCTTGGCCCGCCGCCCGCGACCTCGCTGACCCGGGAGGCTCACGCTGGCTTCCTCTCTTTCGAGATGAGCTCTGGCGATGCGCCAATAATTATCAATTGCGGCGCGCCCACCCCCGAGTTCGAGGAGTGGCGGCTCTACTCACGAACCACGCCCGCCCATTCAACACTAAGCCTTGAGGACGACTCACTGGCAGAATTCGATACGAAGGGCGAAGAGGCCGAACCTGAGGCCGACGCAACCTTAAGCGGTCCTCTCAACCCTCAAGGGGCTTTCTCCGACCAGGGCGAAGGTGGAAACCTGCGCGTGAAGGGATCACACGATGGTTATGTGGAGCGCTATGGCGTGAGCCATGCCCGGCAGATCCTGATCTCGCCCGACGGCAACCTTATCTCCAGCGAAGACAAGCTCTCGACACGCGGGTTGAGAAGTCCGGAAGGCCTGATAGCGGGCGCCTACGCCGTTCGCTTTCATCTCCACCCTTCTGTGAAGGCCCAGGCGATGGGGGACGGCATGTCGGCTGTTTTGGTCCTGCGCAATGGTGAGACCTGGCGATTAACCGCGAATGCGGAGGAGTTGAGCATCGCGGAGAGCGTGCTTCTCGCCGACCCCCGCGGACCGCAGGTGACGTCGCAGATTGTTCTTAGTGGAATGATGGGGGAGGCGCGCGAAGTCCGTATCGTATGGAACCTCGAAAAGACCGGCGACGAGGCCGCGCCTCACGGACTTATCGATCCCAACGATACGCCGGATATCCGTTCGAGCGACAGCTAGGCCATGCCAACACGCAAGATCAGGCGAGCGCTGCTTTCGGTCAGCGACAAGACGGGGCTTGTGGACTTCGCTAAGGCTCTCGGCAAACACAACATTGAACTTGTATCAACAGGCGGGACCGCTAAAGCCCTTCGAGAGGCCGGGCTCGAAGTCATCGATGTCGCCGAGGTCACCGGCAGTCCCGAAATGATGGATGGACGCGTTAAAACGCTGCATCCAAAAATCCATGGCGGCTTGCTGGCCATGCGAGACAACCCAGAACACACCGCAGCGATGGACACGTTCGAGATACCACCCATCGATTTGTTGGTCGTCAATCTCTACCCGTTTGAAGCGACCGTAGCAGCCGGTGCGGATTTCGAGACCGCGATCGAGAATATCGACATTGGCGGCCCAGCAATGATCCGCGCGGGCGCAAAGAATCATGGCGGTGTCGCCGTTGTGGTCGATCCGGACGACTACGCCCAGGTGCTCGAAGAGATCGCGACCCACCAAGGCTGTTCGACGGGCCGTACACGGCGGCACCTCGCGGCGAAAGCGTTCGCCCACACGGCGGCCTATGATGCAGCAATTGCAACTTGGTTCGCCGAGCAGCTCGGTGTATCGGCGCCGCACAAGCGCGTGTTTGCAGGCACGCGAGAGGCGGTCCTGCGGTACGGGGAGAATCCCCACCAGTCGGCCGCATTCTATAAGACTGCCGAACAACGCCCAGGTATTGCCACTGCCCAACAACTGCAGGGGAAGGAACTCTCCTTCAACAATCTCAACGATACGGATGCCGCTTTCGAGCTCGTGGCCGAATTCGATCCCAAGACATCTGCTGCAGTCGCGATCATCAAGCATGCAAATCCCTGCGGCGTGGCCGTCGCAGCGACTCTCGCTGAGGCTTACAAGAAGGCGTTTGCCTGCGACAGCGTCAGCGCCTTCGGGGGCGTCGTTGCTCTAAACACCACGCTCGATGCCGAAGCAGCCACGGAAATCGTCAAGATCTTTACCGAGGTCATCATCGCACCCAACGCAACCGATGAGGCTAAGGCGATCGTCGCCACAAAAAAGAATTTGCGCCTCCTTCTAGCGGGCGGACTGCCCGATCCCGGCGCTGAAGGCATGAATGTTCGTTCGCTCGCCGGCGGCCTTCTCGTCCAGTCCCGCGATAAACGCCTCGTTGATCAGGCCGGCCTTAAAGTCGTGTCCGAGCGCAAGCCCTCCGAAAAGGAGTTCGCGGATCTGTTCTTCGCTTTCACTGTCGCCAAGCATGTGAAGTCCAACACGATCGTTTACGCGAAAGACGGCGCGACGGTTGGAATCGGTGCAGGTCAGATGAGCCGGGTCGACGCGGCGCGCATCGCCGCCCGCAAAGCAAAGGACGCCTCGGACGCGCTGGGACTGGCCGAACCGATGACGATCGGGTCCGTGGCTGCCTCAGACGCCTTTTTCCCCTTTGCGGATGGTCTCGAAGTTGTAGCGGAGGCGGGCGCGACCGCCGTCATCCAGCCCGGCGGATCCATGCGCGACGATGAGGTCATCGCCGCCGCCGATGAGGCGGGCCTTGCGATGATTTTCACCGGCATGCGGCACTTCCGGCATTAGTCCTCGGCTAAAGAAAAAGCTCGCCGATCGGGAGGCCTTTTGGCGTTTCCTATATGCGCAGATCGCGGAACCACACACCTAGATCCCGTCTGGATAAACCGGCTGAGGCTGGTTCGGTGACGGCGGTTCTCCCTTATGGGGAGCTTTCGGCGCGTCTTCCGAGACAGTCGGCGGCACCACGATGGTCGCAGCCTCTTCATCCACGATGACCGTGTTGCCCTCCGGTGTCGTCATCACCGCCTCGGCTTCCTCAACCACGACAGCCGGCGCATCGCCTGCGCTCGCGCTATCGGGATAAACCGGTTGAGGCTGGTTCGGTGACGGCGGCTCACCCTTGTGGGGTGCCTTCGGGGCATCCTCAGAGACAGTCGGCGGCACGGAAATCACGCCCTCTGTTACCTCTGTTTCCTCAACAGCGGCGGGCGCATCGCCAGTATCGGCGCTATCCGGATAAACCGGC
>NZ_JBZMXT010000077.1:0-10365 GCF_058506495.1 Methyloceanibacter sp.
CATCCCGCGTTTCGCCGGACCCCGAATGGGGCACGCACGAACTTCTGGTCATTCGCCTCCTCCCTATGAGACGACAGCATGTTCGTCCCTGAGGCCGCCTGGTTTCTTTTCACCGGTGCACCTCAAATGCATGTTTAGTTTGATTACTGGATCGCGCCTGTCTCCTTGCTTGAGAATCGTTAGAGTTCTGAGGTTACCATGGCATTCAGAACTTGCGGTACGCCTTGTTTAGATCGTGAAGTGGATGTTTGGGCGAGGTCTGGAACCGGATTAGCAGTTCCCGAGCAATCATATCCCGGTCTTGCTGGTTGTCGGGGAGGTCCATGGACTTCGGAATCCGAACCCAGCCATTGATGTTGCGATCAAAGATCGCCGGCTGCCCCTCTTCGTAGCCCATGTGAACGTCCTCTAGCCAGTTCAGGTCGTCCCAGCCCATGAACTCCATGTAGTCTTTGAGAAACGGCGTAATACGGCTGTAATCAGGTAACAGGTTCACGTCATAGCGGTAACCGATGTGCTGTCCGATAACCTTCTCTCTCTCGGTATCGAGACCGGCTGAGTCCTTTAGGTATTTATCGACGTCGTTCTGGTCTTTCTTCGGCATCGTTTTCCTCACCCCAGCTTGTGATAGTTCTCAACGCCGACAGTCATGTCGGTTCCCGCCAGCGGCACTTGGGCCATTGCCGACGCTTCCATTGTGAGCGCTGCCAGATCTTCCGGCTCGAGGCTGTGGATGTCCGTCTTGCCGCAAGCACGTGCAAGAAGCTGCGCTTCCAAAGTCAGTGTGTGCAAGAAATTGTAGACCCGCTCAGCCGCTTCTTCCGGATCGAGCCGCTTACGCAGCTCCGGATCTTGCGTCGCCACACCCACAGGACAACGGCCTGTATGACAGTGGTAGCAACTGCCGGCGGGCACGCCCATCTCCGCCTCGAAGTCAGACTCCGGAATTTCCTTGTTGCAGTTAAGCGCCATCATAACCGAGTGCCCGATGGCAATTGCGTCGGCGCCGAGGGCAAGAGCCTTTGCGATGTCGCCGCCGTTGCGAATACCGCCGGCGTAGACCAGGCTTACTTTGCCGCGCATACCGAGTTCATCGATTGCCCGGCGCGCCTGCCGGATCGCGGCGATTCCCGGAACACCCGTATCCTCCGTCGCGATATGCGGACCGGCGCCTGTCGACCCCTCCATACCGTCGATATAGATGGAGTCTGGACCGCACTTCACAGCCATCCTGACATCGTCATATACGCGCGCGGCGCCCAGCTTTAGCTGAATGGGAATTTCCCAGTTAGTCGCTTCGCGAATTTCCTCGATCTTCAGGGCAAGATCGTCCGGACCCAGCCAATCGGGATGGCGTGCCGGCGAACGCTGGTCGATACCCGCTGGCAAAGAGCGCATCTCGGCGACCTGATCCGTCACCTTTTGGCCCATCAAGTGGCCGCCGAGGCCAACCTTACAGCCCTGCCCGATAAAGAATTCGCATGCATCGGCGAGCCGCAGATGATGCGGATTGAAGCCGTAACGCGACTGAATGCATTGGTAGAGCCATTTCGAGGAGTAGCGGCGCTCGTCGGGGATCATACCGCCCTCGCCCGAGCACGTTGCGGTGCCCGCCATGGTAGCCCCGCGTGCCAAGGCGATCTTCGCCTCGTAAGACAAGGCGCCGAAGCTCATCCCGGTCACGTAAACTGGGATATCCAATTCCAACGGACGCTTGGCCTGCGGCCCGATCAGCGTCTTCGTATCGCATTTCTCTCGATAGCCCTCGATGACGAAGCGCGTGAGCGTGCCTGGCAGAAAGGTCAAATCATCCCAATGCGGAATCTTCTTGAACAATGAGAAGCCGCGCATGCGGTAACGACCGAGCTCCGCCTTCACATGGATGTCGTTCATGACCTCAGGCGTGAAGATTTGACTTTTGCCCAGCAGGAAGCGGCGTTGCTCAGCGGGCTCGTGTGCGCCGTTCGCCTTTTGCTTCTTCTTCTTTCCCATCTCTCGGAAGCTCCCTTTACAGAACCAGTTTTTTCTCAGTCGGCTCTAGGTTGTCGTAATTCCAGAGCTGCTTGCCCGCGACGATCTTTCGGAATGAGTCGATCCCGCCCTTCGGCATGACGTCGTACTTTGTCAGCTTTTTCCCAAGCCACTCTCGATCGAGGTCGGTCATGTCGGCCCACACGGCATCGACGCCAAGGCTTTTGGGCTCGCCGCCCAGGTAAATCGTTCCGTCGTACATAGAGTCGCCCAGATTCTTGCCAGCATTTCCGCAAATCACCATGCGCCCGCGCTGCATCATGAAACCGGTGAATGAACCTGTGTCGCCGCCGACAATGATGTTGCCGCCCTTCATGTCGATGCCAGTCCGTGAGCCGACGTCACCCTTGCAGACGAGATCGCCGCCACGGATCGCTGCACCAAACTGTGAACCGGCATTTTTCTCGATTAGGATGGTACCGCTCATCATGTTCTCCCCGCAGGACCAACCGACGCGGCCATTGATGCGGATATTCGGCCCATCAATCAGTCCACAGCCGAAATAGCCAAGAGATCCTTCGACGATGAGATTGAGCCGGTTCAAGATACCGACGGCCATGGAATGTTTAGCGGCTGGATTCTTTAGGACGATCGATCCGTACCCTTCGCTCATCATCTCTCGAATTCGGGAATTGACTTGCGTTGCCTCCATGTTGGAAGCATCGATCTCGCCTCGCTTGTTGAAGTCGACATCGAACGAGTCGGGCAGGCTGAACCCGTGGGGGGGTTCGTTCAGATCGATATCGAAAAAAACCTGCTGTGTGCGACCGGTGAGCTGTTCTTGGTGCATGCCCATTTCATGGGCTCTGCGCTCCTGATCGGTGGGCGCCGACTGCGTTAGCGTTGCCATACCCGCACCTCCTCATCATAGGGATCCGATGTATCGATTTCCCGGGGAACAATGGCGCGAATGGCAACCTCCTCGGAAGCGAGTGCAACGAGGTCGTCACTCTCGTAAAGAACCATCGGCTTAGCAGCCATGGTGTCCTTCGCCATACCCAGCTCCTTGTTCGTCGCCACGATGTAGGTGAACACGCCATCGATCTCTTTGATCGACGACTTCAAGGAGTCCTCAAGGGTCGCGCCCTGCTCCAGATTGTTGGCCGTATAGACAGCCAGAAGTTCCGAGTCGCAGTCCGACATGAAGCGATGGCCAAGACGCTCCATCTCGCGGCGCATGATCCAATAATTCGTAATCTGACCATTATGGACGACGCTGATATCGTTATATGGATAAGCCCAGTATGGATGCGCGGAACGGATATCGACGTCAGACTCCGTCGCCATCCGCGTATGGCCAATGCCATGCGTTCCTTTGAAGTCGTCGAGGCCATACTGCTCCGACACGACTGTGGCATCGCCGAGATCTTTGATGAGCTCCAGCGAATGACCGAAGGACAAGACCTCGCCGCCGTCGATATGTTCGAGATCGGTCGCGAGTTGCTTGGTGTCGCCGGAGAACTGCAGCCGATACCGAAAGGCGTAAGGCGTGGGCTGTTCGACCTCGATTGTCTTAGCGCCGAGTTCAGCAAGGCGATTGTCAACTAAGGCTTGCCGGTCTCGGATCTTGTCCAAGATGTTGTAGTCCGTATCGAAATCTTCTGCCTCGGCGAGCTTTAGTCGCATCACGTACTCGTCCGGCTTGCTCACCCCATAAACGGCAAAACCGGTTGAGTCCGGTCCGCGATGCTTCAGGCTTTGAAGCATTGCGGTCATTTCTTGGCCGACGCCCACCGGTTTGCCGCGATGAATGACTCCAGCAATACCGCACATTGTTATTGATCCTCCGTTTCAACATGCGCGCCGCGCGAGGTGCGCGGCGCGTCCAAACTTTCTCGGACGCTATTATGGCAGGCAGTCGAGATACGTCTCCAAATCCCACTCCGTTACGGTGTGGTTGAAGCGCTCCCATTCATCGCGCTTGTACTCGCTGTACAGACGATACATTTCACCAGGCATCCCGCGCTGGACGACCTTGTCATCCTCCAACGCCTGGAGCGCTTCGCCGAGATTCATAGGCAAGCGCTTGACGTCTTTGCCGGCCTTAATGGCTTCGTAAATGTTGCGCTCTTCGGGTTCGCCCGGATCAAGCTTGTTCTCGATACCGTCGTCTGCCGCCGCAAGGATGGTCGAGCCCATGAGATACGGGTTGACCATGGAGTCCACGGAGCGGAACTCGAATCGGCCGGGTGCGGAAACGCGCAAGCCCGTTGTGCGGTTTTGGAAGCCCCAATCGGCAAAGATCGGTGCCCAGAAACCCGTGTCCCAAAGACGGCGATACGAATTCACCGTCGATGAGCCGATACACGTCAGAGCACGCAGGTGATGAACGATACCGCCAATGGCTTCGAGACCTGCCTTTTGCGGCATTTGAGGATCGTCGCCGTCGGGCATGAACGTGTTGTCCCCACCCGTGATGTACATGTAGTTCTGCGCCATGCCCGGTAAATTGTTCGGGTCGTTTCCGGTCGGCCGCAGCACATCCTCACCACCCCGCCAGAGAGACATGTTGTGATGGCAGCCGCTCGCCGACACGCCCATAAATGGCTTCGTCATGAAGCAGGCGATGATGTCGAACTCGCGGGCGACTTGGGCGCAGATTTGGCGATAGGTCGTCAGCCGGTCGGCGTTGCGCAGAACATCGTCGAACATCCAGTTGAGTTCGAGCTGACCGGGGGCATCCTCATGGTCGCCTTGAATGACATCGAGGCCCATCTTCCTCGCATACTCGATGACCTTCATATAGACGGGCCGCAGGCTTTCAAACTGATCGATGTGATAGCAGAAGGGATTGGAATAGCCGCCCGCGGGTTTGCCATTCTCATCCTTCTTGAGCCACATCATCTCGGGCTCCGTGCCCATGCGCAGCTGAAGACCGTTGTGTTTGTCCTGAAACGCGCTGTGGAGACGACGAAGGTTGCCCCGGCAATCGGCCGTTAGGAATGCTCCGGGGTCCTCTCGTTCCTCGCGATTACGGAACAGTGTGCAGTACATGCGCCCCACGCGCTTGTCCCACGGCAACTGCATGAATGTCTCGGGATCGGGAATGCCGACAAGCTCGGCTGCCTCGGGGCCGTACCCGAAGTACTCGCCGTGGCGATTGAGGAAGAGGTTGACCGTGGCGCCATAGACAAGCTGGAAGCCCTTCTTTGCGACACTCTCCCAGTGATCAGCAGGGATGCCCTTGCCCATGATGCGGCCCGTAATCGATACGAACTGCAAGTACAGATACTCAACTCCGAGTTCGTCGATCTTCTTACGAACTTCTTTGACCAGCTCCTGCCGGTGCGGGTCTTCTACATAGCCTTCGATGTCCATTGACGTCTCCCTAACATCAACTCCATGGAAATGGGCTGTGGGAGACAGGATGCAGTTCACCCTTTGCAAAGCGCCCAAAGCGAAACGGCTCCAGAAGCTCGCTCGTCTCCCCAACCAATTCTTGCGCGACTAGCTTACCCACTCCGATCATTTTGTAACCGTGGTTTGAGTCGGCAATGACGTATACGTTCTCTCGAAATCGATCGAAGATGGGAAAGTTGTCCGGCGTGAAGCAGCCAAGGCCGCCGGAAGCTTCTTTGTTCTTGTACAGAGGAATCTTGCCTTCGAAGCGCTTTTGGCAATGCGCCAGCATCGAGCACCACATATGGATGAAGTCGTCGCCGACAATGAAGTCCGGCGAGTCCGGTCCGTAGGGGTCTATCGCGACCTTGTCGGGATCTTCGTCCACCTTGTAGGGGGACGCGCCGCCCTGGATGCCGCCGAAGTTGAAGTCGGGCTTATAGTAGAGTCCCCAGAGTTTATCGGTGATCAGCGAGCCATCGACGTCTGAGTAAAGCGGCGCATCGGTATCGACATGGATGACGGGCGGCATGCTGCCGTCATTGGTCTTGTGCATGTCGGGGTCGACGCCGAGGGTGCCCTCCTCCAGGCACCAGAACTTCCACATCGGCACGTCGTCATGCACAGTGCCGTCCGGTCCTTTGATGGAGATCGATTTTGGAAGCTCCAGCATTTCCCAGAACTTCAGGACCCAGGGGCCAGCTCCGACGACAACCGCATCGCATGCAATCGTCCCGCGGTTGGTCACAACACCTGTGACAGCACCCGAATTAGAACCGTATTCGAAACCAAGGACCTCGACCCCTGTCGCGATCCGCACACCTTGTGCCTCGGCCTTACCGGCGAGGCCGTAAAGAGAGGCTGTGTTGTTGGCGTAGCCACCACGCTTCTCGTGGAGAACAGACGTAATGCCCTTGGCCTGCCAGTCGTCGAAAAATCCGAGCATGTAACTCTGGCAGTCGTCGGCTCCTTCGACGAACGTGGACTCGTAGCCGATCGCCTGTTGCTGCTCGTATATCGTCGCAACGTCCTCGTGCATGCATTCGGCACTGATCTGCATGTAGCCAACGGGGTGATAGCTATAGGCCTTCGGGTCGCTCTCCCACACCTCGACAGAGTGGGCCATCAGCTCACGCATGGCCGGCTGATAGTAGTTGTTGCGGACAACGCCGCAGGCAATCCCAGACGCGCCGCCACCGATTGACGTCTTGTCGATGACAAGAATATCCTCGCCCGACCCGTTGCCTGTCGCTTTCAACTGAAGGGCAAGGTGGTACGCGGTACTCAGGCCGTGAATTCCGGCTCCGATGATGACGTATTTTGAACTGGCTGATTGTTCCATCAACGTATCTTCGCGCCTAAGCTACTGACCTTCATGAAGAAACGACGTGTTTCGTGTCAGTCTTGCTTGTTGAACCTGGTTCAACTTTCCCATTTAGCTCCGTGCAGTTCCATACCTAATTGAGGGTAGCCGCGCCCGGCGCCGAATGCGCGATCGCGTTCCTCAGTACCGTGATAAAGCGGGTCCTCAGCGGCGCGCGCCCTCGCCACCCCCCGATTCCACGATGATTGACAGAAATCGGATTGGCAGCTCCACGAGCTCGACTGGCCCATGCGCCGTGGTGCCCTCGAAGAAGAGCGAATCGCCCGGACACAAGCGATACGGCTTGCCTCCGTGCTCGTACATCATCTCTCCGTCCAGCATGTGAATGAACTCCACCCCGGGATGCTGGAACAGCGGGAAGACCTCGGACGTGTCGTTCAGCTCAATCATGTACGGGGATACCGAATGGGCCTGGCCAACACCGTGTCCGAGGAGCTGATACTGATGGCCGACCTTCGAGCCCCTGCTCTCTATAAAGAGGCCACCGTCCTTTTTGACGTAGCAGCAGCCTTGCGTCTCTTGGTGGGTCTCAAAAAAGAACGTCATCGGAACCTTGAAGACCCGCGATAACGCATGAAGCGTTGTGAGAGACGGGAACGCATTGCCGTTCTCGACCTTCGAGAGCATCCCCGGCGAAAGCCCCGTTAGCTCGGCGACCTTGGCGACTGTGAGGCCGTGCCGACTTCGCGCAACCCGAACTTGTGCTCCGATGGAATTGGCGACCTCACGACTGGAGTTCTCGTCGTTGGCTGCACTGGATTCCGGCAGAACACTGCGAGATTCGGTCTTGTCTAGCGTCATAGATCCAATTCCGGTTCCTTGCAGCGCTCCCCCTGGTCACCGCAACCATAACCAAACCACACTAGACCTGGCCACGAAAAATATTCAATGGTATTGAATGTGATTACAGATCGACGTCCAAAAAATGCATGCGCCGCCGCGCCCGCTCCGAGTCGGACCTCTTCTCTCCCTGCGGGATAATCGCCCCAAAAGACGCGACGGAGCTGGGCAAATTCGAGACTGGAAGCGCAACTGAGCTAAAGAATTCCGTGCTTCCAGCTCCGAATCGGGAGACTGCGGTATGGGCCGTAATTGCTGCAGAGTGCTCTTGATCGACAGTCATCCGTTGTTTCGGATTGGTGCTGCTCAACTGATAGCGGACCAGGAAGACTTTGAGGTCATTGGGGAAGCGGGGCTTTGTGAAGATGGCGTGGCCCTGGCGGAAACCTTGAAGCCCGATATCGTCCTGATGGACCTGAACGGCGGCGGAGACTTCGAAGCCCTATTGCGCATCAAGAGGGCGAGCGACGACACCAAGGTCGTCGTGCTGACGGCATCAGATGCGGAAGACGACGTCCTGCGGGCAGTGCGGGCTGGGGTAAAAGGATACCTTTTGAAGGGATCCCAACCAGACGAGATCCTAAAGAAGCTGAGGCTCGCTTGGCGCGGGAACACTGTTTTTACCGAAACCCTGATGGACCTGCTGCTTAACGCAATGCGTGACGGCGCTCCGTCCGTGCGAACAGACCCAGACAGTCTCACAGCGCGGGAAAAGCAGATTCTTGAGTTGATCGCCGGTGGCCAATCCAACAAGAACATCGCACGGGAACTCAACATCAGCGACGGCACGGTCAAGGTGCACGTCAAGAACATCCTGCGAAAGTTGAATCTAAAGTCGCGTTTGGAGGCAGCCGTTTGGGCTCTGCGGCCGAAGATGAACTCGCTCTCCTACGACCGACCTACTCTGTAGTTCTTGGCCCGGCCAATTCGTCAGCATACGAATCTATGACACGGCGTCCGCCACAAAGAAAAAGGGGCGCCGAATTGGCGCCCCTTGGGAAGGTTGTTGGTTTGGGAAAGTCTTAGAAGGACGCGCTGAGCGTACCGACAACGCGCGAGTCGCATGCGTTTTGGTTGCCAATAAATCCGGTGCAACTGGTGTCGCTCAGCTCCGAATCCCAGTAACGGACGTCGGCAGCCCAGTTCTCGAGAAAGCCGAGGGTAACGCCGACGTTCCAGAACGTGTAGTCTTCGATGGAGCTATCATCAAACCACCAATAACCAACCAAGGCGCTTACGCTCGGATCGAAAAAGTTGAACAACTGGCCAAAAGTGTATTCAGCGCCCGCCTCCAAAGCGTTGGATTTGAGATCTGGCGACCAGTAGTTGGTGACGCCGGCTGTGAAGTTGTCGGTGAAGCCGTAGGACGCACCGGTCTTAATTTCTACGTAATCAATGCTGTTGGCACCTGGATACGTGTACCAGATAGCTCCGAAATCCCAGTCAAGGCCAAACAGGGTTGGCGCGATACCACCATACCAGTCGAGCTCAATGCTGTTATTTGTCGCGAAATCGACATTCGAACCCCAAACACCGGCGTAAAAAATACCGTAAGCCGCATCAAGAGAGCCCTGAATGGCAGGCTTTTGATTTGTTTGCGAAACGCCGCGGAACACATAGTCCGTAGTGAGAGACGTCGTAGCGCTAAGTTCAAGCTGATTGCCAGCGCCCCCTGCAAATGGGCTGATGGGATTTTCGCCCGGAGCCAGCACTTGCGCCTGTGCTGCAAAAGCAGAGCCAGCGACGAGCGCTGCCCCCAAAACTGCTGATTTCAAGATCCCCGCAATAGTGTGCCGAGCCATTATTCTGTCTCCTGCTTATCGCCTGTCCCTGGCGACTAGACTTGATTATTCAGGATGCTGCTGACACGCTCCGTTTGCGGTGCAACGTCCCCCATGGCCTTGACAATAGACAGCGCCTTAGTCGACGCAACGGAAAAGCAAGTGCGGACCAGATTCTAGGTACCCAGTGTGTCTTATCTGCAATGGTTTGCGGTTTTTGGCACCATGTCGGGCTCGCCCCCTACTCCTTTCAGCCTACCTATTTGGCCAAGTGCACAGAAGATAGGCGTTTTACGGCCGCGAAACGAAGACGCCGCAGAGGCTATCGCGCCGACCGAGACCGACTCGAGTAGCAATTGTCTCACGGATCCCACACCTTGTTCGTCAGATTATGCTCTCATAGAGTATCGCTCGTAGCGAATGGCCCCCTCAGAGCGGGCCCGTTCAGAGATCTCCACCCCCTCAACGCCTTAAGGACCTCATGGCCACCGACAGCATGGAACCCTGCGCCCTGGTGACTGGTGCTGCCCGCCGTTTGGGGCGGGCAATCGCACAAGACTTAGCGCGGAACGGATGGCGGGTCGGCATCCACTACCAAGCGTCCGAGGCAGACGCGCTGAGCCTTGTGGCCGAAATCGAAGCGTTTGGCGGCAGCGTGGCGGCCTTTCAGGCCGATTTGGCGGAGCTAAGTGCCTTACCCGCCCTCATCGACAATTGCGCTGAAACGCTCGGGCCCGTGTCCTGCCTCGTAAACAATGCCGCCGGGTTCGTTTGGGACTGGCCCGACAAGTTCGACGAAACCGGCTGGAGCGCACACCACGACGTCAATCTCAGGGCACCGGTTTTCCTGACAAAGGCCTTTGCGAAAGCCCTGCCGGCCGGCTTGGAAGGAAATGTCATCAATTTGATCGACCAGAAGGTGCGTGCGCTCAACCCTCATTACTTCACCTACACACTCGCAAAATCTGCGCTTTGGACGGCCACCCGCAC
>NZ_JBZMXT010000078.1:0-10177 GCF_058506495.1 Methyloceanibacter sp.
GACGGCTAGGGCCTTCATCCTGTGCTCTTCATGTTGTTGCCCTCCCCACTCCCAAGCCGCAAAGCCTGGTTACAGCACTCGTGCCAAGGCTAGCCCTACAAATTCCAACCGGCCATGCCCACTAAGCGCTTACCCCATGAACACAGCGATTGCAGTCTAGCGGTTGGTTAGTTCGCCGCCTCTTCGTTGCTGTCTGCCTCTGCCTTTTTCTTAAGCTCGGTATCAACCGATTTGATACCGCGCAACAAGTCCAGCGCGAAGTTGAGCTGTGTATCCTTTGTCTTGTCCTCAGGCACATAAGAGGAACTTCCGGACTTTTCCTTTTCTCCGTCTTCTGACCCCTCGGCTTTCAGATGCCCGCGCAAATTGGCTTCGCCGCGCGTCCCGATGAGTTCTTCCCTTTTCTTAACGTCCTCGGGAAGCTCCTCCTCGACGACGATATCAGGAGTGATGCCAGTAGCCTGAATGGATACGTTCTTGGGAGTGTAGTAGCGCGCCGTTGTGAGCCGAAGCGCACCATTCGTCGACCCCAAGGGAATGATCGTCTGAACCGAGCCCTTGCCGAAGGACTGGGTCCCAACAACCGTCGCGCGATCGAGATCCTTGAGCGCGCCTGCGACAATCTCCGATGCCGATGCAGACCCGCCATTGATCAGAACGACAAGCTGTTTGCCGTCCGTGATGTCGCCTTTCCGAGCAAATTCCTTCTGAATGTCCTCGTTGCTGCGCCCGCGCGTTGACACGATCGCTCCTTGATCGAGGAACGCATCCGACACAGCAATTGCTTGGTCCAGGAGACCGCCCGGATTGTTGCGGAGGTCGATAACGTACCCTTTGAGGTCTGATCCGAGCTCCTGCTTAAGCTCATTGACAGCTTTGACCAGCTTTTCCGTCGTTTGCTCATTGAAGGACGTGATCCGAATGTAGCCAACGTCGTCGCCCTCGACGTTGTACTTCACCGGGTTAATCTCGATCATCCCACGGTTGAACTTAAACTTCATCAAGTCGTCGTTGCCTTCACGAAGGATCATCAGCGTGATCGGGGTATCGACTTCGCCACGCATTTTTTCGACAGCATCTTGCAAGTTCATGCCGCGAACGTTCTCGTCGTCAATCTTGGTGATCAGATCGCCGCTCATGATCCCGGCCTTATCCGCAGGCGTGTCGGCGATAGGCGCGATGACCTTCACAAGGCCCTCTTCCATCGTGACTTCGATCCCCAGACCGCCGAAACGGCCCTTGGTCTGGACCCGCATGTCCTCGTAGTTGTCCAGGTTCAAGTAGGCGGAGTGCGGATCGAGCGCTGCAAGCATGCCGTTAATGGCGGACTCGATTAGTTTCTCGTTCTCGGGCTCTTCCACATAACCCTTGCGAACGCGTTCCAAGACCTCACCAAATAGGTTGAGCTGCTCATAAATCTCCGAATTTGCAGCAGCGGCCGAGGGGCTCCTCGCCAAGCTGACCACTGTCGAGCCAGCAGCAATCACCGCTACCACCAAGAGCGCCCAAAGCGCGTATTCGGACTTCCGCATCATCCTTGCACCTTCCCGGATGCCTCGGCCCACCATGGGCCGGGGTCTATTGGCCGTCCGTCCTTCCTGAATTCCACGTAAAGGACGGGACGTGAATTATGTTCACCACGATTGCCCGGCGCCCTTTCATTCCCCATCACAGCGATCGGCTCGCCGGCAAGAACGAATTGGCCCGGGCTAACGTCAATACGGCTCATCCCCGCGAGCAAAATATGATAGCCCCCGCCCGCATTGATGATCAAGAGTTGGCCATACGACCGGAAGGGTCCCGAATAGACCACCCAGCCATCCGCTGGCGCCGTGACTCGGGCCTCTTCGCGAGTGCGCAGCGATAGCCCTTGAAGCGTTGCGCCGCCCGAGTCTTTGTCCCCGAATCTGCGGATTTGCCGGCCCTGCGCTGGAAGGCGCAAGCTGCCTTTGACTTCGTCGAACGGCCGAACGGGCGTCATTCGGCCAGGGTTCGCGAAGGCGACCTTTTTCGAAGTCGGCTTGAGTTCGACAACCCGCTCGTTGGCAGGCGTGGCCACGACTTCCTGCTGCATGCGCGCACGCAGCGCCTTTTCTGCCTCGACCTCGGCGTCGTATTGCGCGACTTCCGCCTTCGCAATCTTCTCATCGAGCTTCTCGACAAGATCGCTCAGCGTTTCTACCTCCGAAGCGAGGGTCTGCGCAGACTGCGTCAGTGCAACGAGTTTCTCCTGATCCTTCGTTTGCCGGGACTTTTTTTCGCGGATCAGCTCGTCGAGCCGCGCCTGCTCAGCAGAAAGCTTGTCTGCCTCCTGCCGCTGGATATCGCGCTCAGCGCGAACGCGCTCTTCAATCGCAGAGAGGTCCTGCAAACTGTCCGTCAAGCTATCGGCTTGATACTTGAGTTCCGGATAAACCTCCGCCAAGAGCATTGCGCCACGCACAACCTTCAAGGCGTCGTCGCGCCGAGTAACGATCGCGGGTGGCGGCGTGCGTCCTATTCTCTGCATGGCGCTTAGCATGGTTACAATCGCGGACTTTCGCTCGTCGATCGACGTCTGCATCTCGGTCACTTGCGCCGTCAATTCTGCGAGTTCGCTCTCGGTTTCTGAGAGCTTTGCCTCGCTCTGCTGAACACGCTTGCCGGCCTCAATTAGCTCGGTTCTGAGCCGTGCTCTTTCCTCCGCCAGAGCCGCGAGATCCTTCGTGAGAGTCTCCGCCTTCACCCGACCGGATTTCAACTTTTGTTCTGTCTCGTCAAGGCGCTCTTTCGCCTCGTCCCGAGTCAGGTCTTCTTGGCCGTACAAGGCCCTGGTAGGCACAAAAAACAACGCCCCAACTAAGAGGGCGGCGCAAAGGTTCCGAGAGTTGAAAATCGATCGCTCGTAGTGCGCCATGCGTCCTGGCCGTTAAGTCGATGGCACCGGAGGGAAAAGGCAGAATCAAGGCAAAATGCTTAAGAATCCTTAACCTTTGGCCCTCTCAAGCCCGGTGGTACGGGTGTCCCGCAATAATCGTCATGGCCCTGTAAAGCTGTTCGGCAAGAACAATCCGCGCAAGCCCATGCGGCAGCGTCATAGCCCCCAAAGACAGCAATAGCGTGGCCCGATCCACGACCGCTTGACCAAGCCCGTCGGGCCCACCGAGCACAAACGCAAGTCCTGGCACCGCCGAATCGTTGCGCCAGGCTGCCAGACTGTCTGAAAAGGCCGCGCTTGAGCGCTCGTCGCCTCGCGGTTCGAGACAGACCACGGCAAAGTCGTCTGGCAGCTTTGTCAGCAAGGCCTTCGCTTCGGCCGCACGGCGCTCGGAGGCTTCGGAGAGGCGCGACTCAGGTAGTTCAGCCGATGAAATGGGCGATAGTCCCAGGCTGCGGCCGAGCGCTTCGGCGCGGCCGAGGTAGTGGGAGAAGAGCTCTCGCTCCGGCCCCCGCTTGAACTTACCGATTGCGACGATCAGCAGGCGCACAACTGACCTCCGCCGCGTCAGCCGGTTTGGGGTGGTCGAGTACTCAGACCACCATTCGCTCCATGGGCCGATCTGCGGACCACATCTTCTCGAGGTTGTAGAACTCGCGAACCTCTGGCCTAAAGAGATGGACAATAACCTCGCCCGCGTCGATCAGCACCCAGTCACCCTGGGGCAGTCCTTCGACGCGCGCTCGGCCATAGCCTTCGTCCTTGAGCGCCTTGATAAGATGGTCGGCTACGGCGCCGACATGCCGCTGCGAACGACCCGAGGCGACAACCATGTAGTCGCCAATAGAAGTCTTTCCATCTAGATCGACAACCGCGATCTCCTCGGCTTTGGCACCGTCGAGTGTGTCGGTCACGATCTTGAGCAGTCTTCCCGGCTCAGCGCTGAATGACGCAAGGCCGGATGGAGGCGTACCGTTTTCGGCACCCTCGCTAGGTGAGCGCATGTTTGCGTGGGTTTCCTTCTGCCATTGCTCCTGGAAGTGGCTTCAATACCATGCCCCTAACGTGCCGCTCGGGACTTCTTCAACAAAGACCACTCCACCCCTTTAGAATAAACTGCTGACTGTCCAATTTTCAATAGGTAGTAGGGGTCAGTTCTTCTTGCTCTTGATCTAGTAAATTAATCTGATTCCACGACATTTTCGCGAAGGGCCGTCGACGATAGTTCCGAGAGCGGATGGGACAGGATGGTCCAGGCTGGCGGCTCCAAATCCGCAAGACCCGGTGCATCGGTCTCATCGATGTAGGCGCGCGCAAACCGATGCGCTGCTTTGCTCGCCCTTGCTCTCAGGCGATATCCAGGCCTGTCGAGAACCGCGATCGGAACGAGTTGGAAGATCTCAGGCCAGTTTTTCCAATGGTGGACCGTGGCAAGATTGTCTGCGCCCATCAGCCAAACAAAATGCACGCCCGGGTAGCGCCGAACCAATGCTGCCAGCAAATCGGAGGTGAAGGGCGAATTGGTGCCACCGTCGAAACCCGTGACCATGATCTGCGGGTGCCTCGCAATGCGCCCGGCATCACGAACGCGTTCTGCCAATGGGGGCAACTGCGACACATCCTTTAGCGGATTGCCTTTGGTGACGAGCCACCAGACCTGATCGAGCGCCAGCCTCTTTAGGGCCGCAAGGCTAATTGCACGGTGAGCCTCGTGGGCGGGATTGAACGATCCACCGAGAAGACCGATCCGCATTCTCGGGGTCGTGAACGGCGCCCTCAGACTAGCAGCCCGCCTAGACTCTGATGCACGCGTCACGATCAAGGCCGCGTCTGACCCTGTCCGTGCACCACATACTTGAACGTGGTGAGTTGTTCGACGCCGACGGGCCCACGAGCATGGAAACGTCCCGTCGCAATTCCGATCTCTGCACCCATGCCGAATTCGCCGCCGTCGGCAAACTGAGTCGACGCATTGTGCAAGACGATAGCGCTGTCAACGCGCGACAAAAATGTCGCCGCGGACGCTTCGTCGTTCGTAACGATTGCTTCGGTATGGTGCGAACTATGTTCCCCAATATGGGCAATCGCGTCATCTACGTCGTCAACAACCTTGACTGCAATAATCGGCGCTAAGTACTCCGTGTCCCAATCTTCGTCCGTAGCTGTCTTTACGCGACTATCAGTGTGCTGCGTATCTGGGTCGCCACGCACTTCGCAGCCCGCTTCAATCAGAGCATCTACAATAGGGGTGAGATGCGTATCGACGGCTGCCCGTGCCACGAGCAAGGTTTCCGCTGCGCCGCAGATTCCAGTCCGGCGCATTTTGGCGTTGACAACAATGTCGCGCGCCATGTCCAGCGGCGATGTCTCGTCAACAAAAACGTGACAATTGCCCTCTAGGTGCGCGAAGACCGGAACACGCGCTTCGCTCTGGACGCGTTCCACAAGGCTCTTGCCGCCGCGTGGCACAATGACGTCGATCGCGCCGTCGAGACCCGCCAAAATAAAACCGACGGCCTGCCGATCCACCGACGGCACAAGCTGAATTGCCTCCCCAGGCAAACCTGCGGACTTGATGGCATCGGTCAGATGGTTGGCGATCACAAGCGACGTCAGGAAGCTGTCGGAACCCGATCGCAAGATCACAGCGTTGCCGGACTTTAAGCAAAGCGCGGACGCGTCCGCTGTGACATTCGGACGGCTTTCGTAGATCATGCCGATCACGCCAAGCGGCACGCGCACACGCTCGATTTTGAGCCCGTTGGGACGCGACCAAGAAGCGATCGTTTGACCAACGGGGTCGTGCAAGGCCGCCACGTCACGCACGCCCTTGGCCATTGCAGTGATGCGTGCTTCGTCAAGTCTCAGACGATCGAGGAAGGCGGCGTCGCGCTCGTTCTTCTCAGCGGCTTCCAGGTCCTTGGCGTTCGCCTCAAGAATTTTTGCCGTGCCAGCTTCAAGCGCCGATGCCATGGCCTCAAGCGCTGCGTTTTTCTGCTCGGGCGAGGCCACAGCCAGCTCCGCCGCTGCCGCGCGCGCGAGGCGGCCCATATAAAGCATCATGGGCTCGAGACTGACAGCGGGATCTTGGGCGGGAAGAGACACGTGATGTCCTTTCGTTTCCTGACAACTATTGTTTTCTAGGAGCCCTTCTTGTTGAGGCTCATATCGTCGCGATGGATCAGTTCCGGACGTCCAAGATAGCCGAGTATCTCTGCGATTTCACTGCTCTTGCGCCCGATGATCGCCGTAGCGTCCGCACGGCCATAGGCAATCAGCCCACGGCCGATTTCGATGCCCTCAGGGCCTCGGATCGCAACAGCATCGCCACGTTCGAATTGGCCAACGACTTCCGTTACACCGGCAGGCAACAAGCTCTTGCCGCTTCCCAGCGCTTTAACCGCCCCGTGATCCACGATCACAGCGCCACGAGGTTCAAGCGTTCCTCCAATCCAACGTTTCCGCGCCGTCACCGGGTCGGAATGCGCGAGGAACCAAGTGCAGGTTCCCGTTGACGCTAGTGTGGAAAGAGGATTCAGCACCTTGCCACTGGCGATCACCATGTTCGTGCCTGCACCCACCGCAATCTTGGCTGCTTCGATCTTGGTGACCATGCCGCCACGCGACAGCTCCGAGCCGACATCGCCCGCCATAGCCTCGATCTCGGACGTGATCTCTACGACTTCGTCAAGCCGCTTGGCATTCGGTGTCGAGTCCGGCGGCGCGTTGTAGAACCCGTCCACGTCGGACAGCAGAACGAGACAGTCCGCGCTCATCATAGAGGCGACACGCGCGGCGAGCCGGTCGTTGTCTCCATATCGAATCTCATTCGTAGCGACTGTGTCGTTCTCATTCACAACCGGTACCGCGCCGAGCTTGAGAAGCGTCGCAACCGTACTGCGCGCATTGAGATAGCGCCGCCGCTCTTCCGTATCGCCAAGCGTGACGAGCACTTGGGCCGCGGCGAGACCTCGCGCGCGAAATGCACTCTCATACGCATGAGCCAAGTGGATCTGCCCAACAGCTGCCGACGCCTGACTGTCTTCGAGCTTTAGCGGACCCTTGGGAAGCTTTAGAACGTTTCGCCCGAGCGCGATAGCGCCTGACGACACGAGGATGACGTCCTTGCCTTGCCTGCGAAGCTCGGCAATGTCGTCACATAACGCGTCCAACCAGGCAGAGCGCAAAACGCCGGCCGCATTGTCCACCAAGAGCGCCGATCCGATCTTGACGACGATCCGTTGCGCAGCTGCCCACTCGGATCTCATGGCTGCCACCCCTGTCCTGTGCGCGGCATAGACGCCGGACTTTCTGACTCTCGCATGGCTTCGACCTTACGCGCGAGCGCTGCAAGAACCTCGGGCACGCCCTGTCCCGTTACGGCGGAAACGTGCAAAGGCTTCACGCCAGCCTCTGCTTCGAGCGCTAGCGTTTTCTCGGACAGCTCGGCCGCATCTACTGCATCGGCTTTGGACAGGGCGAGAACCTCCGGTTTATCGTCGAGCCCGGCACCATAAGACTGCATCTCCGAACGCACGATACGATAGGCCTCGAGTGGTTCGTTTGTGGTGGCGTCCACCAGATGCAGCAGCACAGCTGTGCGCTCCACATGGCCTAAGAACCTGTCGCCGATCCCCGCGCCCTCGTGCGCGCCCTCGATAAGACCTGGGATGTCCGCGAGCACGAAGTCGAGTCCGCCGAAGCGCACCACGCCTAAGTTGGGGTGAAGAGTCGTGAACGGATAGTCCGCAATCTTGGGCTTGGCTCGGCTCACCACAGAGAGGAAGGTCGACTTACCGGCGTTGGGAAGACCCACGATGCCTGCATCGCCGATGAGCTTGAGGCGCAGCCAGATATACATCTCTTCACCGGGCTGACCCGGATTGGCGCGCCGAGGCGCCTGGTTCGTGGATGTCTTGAAATGGGCATTTCCAAACCCGCCATTGCCGCCGTGTAGCAAGACCCGTCGTGTGCCGGGTTCCGTCATGTCAGCGATCAGGACCTCGCCGCTATCGTCTAGAATCTGCGTTCCCGGCGGCACCTTTAGAACGACATCGGCGCCCTTAGCGCCCGTTCTATTGGACCCCATGCCGTTGCCGCCCTTCTTCGCCTTGAAATGCTGCTGATAGCGAAAATCCAGAAGCGTATTCAAGTTGGCGACACATTCGACGATCACATCGCCACCACGGCCGCCATCGCCGCCATTTGGGCCCCCGAACTCGACATACTTTTCCCGCCGGAAGCTCACGCACCCGTTGCCGCCATCGCCGGAGCGGACAAAGACTTTTGCGGAATCGAGAAACTGCATGGCAAGGGATTAACACTGGCGTCGTCATCTTGCACGCATCACCACGATGTGGTTCGCGTGCTAAGGATGCCGCAGAACCGCTTCCGCTCTTTGCCGGTCTAGCCGGTACGTGAGACATGGAACCCGTTCACCGCGCGCCAGGCAGTCTCGCATCTCTTCGCCCTCTAAATAAAAGCCGAGCTTGCTAAGGACGCGTTGCGAAGCGGCATTATCCGTGAAGTGTCCTGCCCGAAGATAGGCGAAGTCATGAACGTCGAAGGCGTGGGCCACGACCGCGCGCGCCGCTTCGGTGGCGAATCCAGTGCCCCAAAAGGGCTTGCCAATCCAGTAACCGAGTTCGGCATGTTCGGCATCCATAGGCATATAGCCCGAGCAGCCGACGAGCGTCCGTTCGCGTGTCACGGCAAACACAATGCCTTCCTCGCCCTGTCCAACACGATCCAGCCAAGCGCGGACCGCCGTTTCGCTATAGGGGTGCGGAAGCATGCCGGTCATGCGGGCAACATCGATATCGCCGGCGAGCAGCCTCATCGGACCCGCGTCAGCATAATCGAGCGGCCGCAGATTCAGCCTTTGCGTTCTGATTTGCATGGGAATGCCAGCGTACAAATGAAAACGCGCCCGCAAATGACGGGCGCGCTAAACTTGGTGAAGTTTGATTCTGCGGCGCCCTATGAGGCGGCGTCCGGCTTCACTGAGACATAGGTGCGGCCCCTGGCCTTGGTCGCGAACTCGACCACGCCATCGACGAGTGCGAACAGCGTGTGGTCCTTACCGATGCCAACACCCTCTCCATTGTGCCAACGCGTACCGCGCTGACGCAGGATAATGTTGCCGGCGACGACCTTCTGGCCGCCCGACTTCTTGACGCCAAGGCGCCGTCCAGCTGAATCGCGGCCGTTACGTGAGGAGCCGCCTGCCTTCTTGTGTGCCATGGGTGTGTTCCTTTAGCTCTTCTTGGCCGGGGCCTTCTTGGCCGAGGCCTTCTTCGCTGCTGTCTTTTTAGCCGGGGCTTTCTTGGCGGCAGCTTTCTTGGCCGGGGCCTTCTTTGCCGCTGGTTCTTTCGCCGGCGCCGCTTTCTTTGCGGGAGCTGCCTTCTTTACCGGGGCCTTCTTGGCAGGGGCCGCTTCGGCCTTCTCAGCGGTCTTTGTTGCGGCCGCGCTGGCCGCTTTTTCGGTTGCGGGCTTTGAGGCAGCCTTCGAAGGCTTCTTTCCGCCCGTCAAGATTTCCGTGATGCGCAAGGCTGTGAGCTCTTGACGGTGACCCTGCGTTCGGCGGTAGCCCTGGCGGCGCTTCTTCTTGAACACGATGATCTTCTCGCCGCGCTTCTGCTCGACCACCTCCGCCGCCACCATGGCGCCCGACACAGTCGGGTTGCCCGTGGTCGCGGCACCCTCGCCGCCCAACAGCAACACTTCCGAGAGCTCGACAACGTCGCCCGGGTTCCCGGCAATCTTCTCGATCTCGATGATATCGTTCGGCGACACGCGATATTGCTTGCCGCCCGTGCGAATGACCGCGAACATAATTGTAGCTTCCGTCTCTTGGGGCTTGTTTGGCCGCCGCATTCTCGCGGCTGGCACGCCTCTAAAGGAGCGATAAGCGGCGCAATATAGTGAGCAAACCCAATAAGTCAATTCCTAGAAACCCGCAAAAATGGCGGGTTTCGAGGATGTTGGGCATCGTTTCATGCGCCGGCCGGAGACCACAGCTGGGGCAACTGGGTTCGCTGAAGGCAAAGACCAGTCATCGGGAGCTTTGGTACCCGGAGCGTTGACGTCTGGGATCGAAGTCGGGCGACGGTTGCCAGGCAAATTCTTCGGCTTGCGATGCGTCGCGCAGCGAGCTACATCAGCCCGCTTGGAGAGGTGCCGGAGTGGTCGAACGGGGCGGTCTCGAAAACCGTTGAGCGCGCAAGCGTTCCGAGGGTTCGAATCCCTCTCTCTCCGCCA
>NZ_JBZMXT010000079.1:0-9931 GCF_058506495.1 Methyloceanibacter sp.
CACCCAAAGACATTGTCACGAAGGACGGACGCCCCTACCGCGTGTTCACGCCCTTCTGGAAGGCCTGCCTTACACGACCCGCACCGCGGGCCCCGCTCGGTATCCCAAAGTTCAGCGCATTTGCAGATATAGATAGCGACCCGCTTGCGGCTCTGAGGCTGGAACCGTCGCAGCCCGATTGGGCCGGCGGTCTCAGGACGACGTGGACGCCCGGCGAACGCGCGGCACACGACGCTCTAGCCGAGTTCATCGACGAAAGAATGGGCGCATACGGCACACTGCGCAATGCGCTGGCAGGAAAACCTACGTCGCTGCTCTCTCCATACCTGCATTTTGGCGAGATCAGTCCGACACAAGTCTGGCACGCGGCAACCCATGCGATCGAAGCGTCAGGCGGCAGCATTGAGAAGGGTGCAAGCAGCTTTCTACGCGAAATCGGATGGCGGGAGTTTTCGTACCATCTCTTATTCAGCTTTCCGGACCTGCCCAACATCCCACTTCGTCCGGAGTTCGCGCGCTTTCCTTGGCGCGATGATCCCGGGGCCCTCGCTGCCTGGCAACGCGGACAAACCGGCTATCCTGTCGTCGATGCGGCGATGCGCCAGTTGTGGGAAACAGGTTGGATGCCAAATCGGGCGCGAATGGTCGTCGCGTCATTTCTGGTCAAGCATCTTGTCCTGCCATGGCAGGAGGGCGAGGAGTGGTTTTGGGACACGCTTGTAGATGCAGACCTCGCCAACAATTCCGCAAGCTGGCAATGGGTGGCCGGGTGCGGCGCGGATGCCGCGCCATATTTCCGCATCTTCAATCCCATCATCCAGGGGCAAAAATTCGATCCCGAAGGCGACTATGTGCGAACTTGGGTGCCAGAGCTCGCGGGGCTACCTACCGAGGACATACACACGCCTTGGAAAGCACCTCCGGGCATTCTAGCTGCGGCCGATGTTGTGCTGGGGCAGACCTATCCCGAACCGATCGTCGACCACGCGGCCGCCCGGGCACGCGCGCTGCGCGCACTGGAGAGCACAAAGTAGGTTTCACCATGCCTGCGGCAGTGCTCGTGTCCTGATCTGCTCTTTCAGTTTCACAATGCGGCGATAGGCCTCTTCAATACGCGCTTCGGCGATGCGGCCATCGCAGACCGCGTCGATAAGCGCCCGATGGATGCGCCTGCCGAACTCTGGATCGTCTCGCGTAATGTTGGAGAGCACCACGATATCGGTGCCGGCTTTGATCGCCCGCACCGCGGCCTCTTCCGGCGAAGAGCGCTCGCGGATTGCCCCCATCTCCATGTCGTCGCTGATGATCACGCCGTCGAAGCCAAGCCCGTCAGGACTGCGAAGCGCCTGCACGGCCTTAGCCGACATAGATGCCGGCAGTCCCACCTCGTCGCTGAAGCGAGGGTGATAGAGATGCCCCATCATCACCGCATCCAACAAACCTTGAAGTGCGAGACGCCGGTAGGGATCGAGTTCCTCCTCGCGCCAACTCTGCGACACGTCCGCCAACGTGCGGTGGCTGTCCTCGGCGCTTGAGCCGTGCCCTGGAAAGTGTTTCGCGACCGTCGCGATGTTCGCGGCGTGGTGCGCGTTGATAAACGCAGCCGCCATAGGCGATACCGCGTCCGCGCTATCGCCGAAACTGCGCCCGCGTGCGCCAATAATGGGATTTTGCGGATTCGTATCCACGTCCACCACCGGCCCGAGGTTCATGTTGAACCCAAGACCCGCAAGCTCGACGGCCATAAGTCCATAGATTTGCTCGGCAATGTCCTGCGCGTCGAGGCTCGGATTCTGTCCCACCAGCTTGGCAGGCGGAAACCACTCGAAGCCCTTCCTGGCGCGAAGGCGCTGAACGGCGCCCCCCTCCTGATCGACGGCGATGAAAGGCGGCAGATCGGATGGGGGTCCACGCAGCGCATCGATGAGTGCTTTAAGCTGATGCTCGTCGGCAATGTTTTTTGGGAACAGAACTACGCCGCCGACCGTTCCATCGCGCAGCTGTGTAAGAACAGCTTGAACACCTCGGTGCTCCTCGCGCCTCCCCGGAAAGCCGACCATGAGCGTTTGACCGACCATCGACGAAAGGCGTTTTGACGGGCATTTATTTTTTGAATCTAGATGTGTGCTATTGGGCGCGCCGGCGGATAACGCGTGCGGCCACACAAGGAGTGCCATTGGAATCAGCACCGCCAGGAGAGCTTTTGCCAGGAGGTGGGCAAGACGAGATCGGAAACACATTGGGCCCGAATTTAGAGGCGAATCTTGCAAGGAATTTGAATAGGGTGCGACGCGGGTTGCAGCGTTGGTCGCGCTGCCTGACCGTCGAATGCGAAACAATCTGGATGAGTGGAATGGACTATAAATCGATACGGTCGTTGGCGGCTACCTGTGTCTTTATCCTCTTTGCGGCCGGGAACGCATGGGCTCAGGCAGAGACCTCAGCGGAGGCCTCGGCTGAGGCTGGCGCGGAACAGGCCGAGGAGAGCGGTGAGGAAGCCGCTCCCATGAGCGATGAAGACTTTGCCAAAAGCCTGGTGGGCAAGACTTATTCTGGCAGTTTCGACCTCGATGGTTGGACCAATCTTGGCGGCGGACTCGTTCTGCCTCCGTTTTATGTTCAGCACTACAATCGTGAAGACGGCACGATCCTAGTGCTAACGGCCAAAGAAACGGAAGCAGCGGGGCGCGGCTCCTCAGCGGATTTTGAAGTCACCGATGCCCTAACAACCAGCAAACCGCGAAAGGGCTACACGTTCTCAACAGCCTGCATGAAGGGCGAGGACTACACCCTTAGGTTTTTGGGCGAGGCAAGCGGCAAGGACTCCGCAGAGTGGTGGACAAACCTCCGCAAAGCCTGGGAAATCAACATTGAAACTGGAGAGATTTCGTCTGTGAAGGCAAGGGGCGTGAAATGCACCAATCCGGATTGGTAGTAAAAGAAACTGTGCTTGTTCGCGGCGCTCCCCGCTAGCAGATTCGCGGAATGGCCCAAGTAATCTTTGTGCTGACGATATTCGCTGCCTTGTGCACGGCGCTGCTTGCCGGACTTTTCTTCGCCTTCTCAATGTTCTTCATGCGGGCGCTGGGTGGCCTATCGGCAGAACGCGGAATCGTCGCCATGCAGGCGACGATACAAGCGATTAAGAGGCCCGCCTTCTTGGCGGTCTTTTTCGGAACGGCGTTGTTGAGCCTTGCTCTTGCGGCTAACGCGATCGTTACTTGGCACTCCGCCTATGCGCACTACGCCCTCGCTGGCGCGGTTCTTTTCCTAGTGGGAGGCTTCGGCGTCACGATGCTGCGCAGCGCACCCATGAATAAGGCCCTTCTCGCCGCGTCTCCCGACGCGGGCGAAGCGCACGAGTACTGGCGTCGCTACCGCCTCGTCTGGGTCCGCTGGAATCATGTGCGCGCGGTTTCAACATCTTTGGCTTGCGCGAGTTTCATGTTGGCGCTGGCTAGCATGGGTCTGCCGCGATAGCCCGGAGGTTGAGTCAGGCACTTGGTCGAGACCACAGAACCAAACCCGATGTGCCGCGCATCTCGCAGAGGGCTACCGAAGCAGATCGATGCCCGCATAGATCAGCGCTGAGATAACCGCCACACATGGAACTGTGATCGCCCAAGTTCCCACGATCCCGATAACATGCGATCTCCGCACGAGCTTTCGCCGCCGCACTTCGTCGCGCGTTGCAGGGAAGAACCGAGCCGAGTTGCGAGCTTTCTTTGCGAGGATGTAGTAGCGGCGTCGACGGCTGTAGCGTGCCGCATATTCGCGAAAGAACCCGACACCAAAAACTGCGCCAACGACAGTCTGCGTCGTCGATACGGGCATCCCGAGCTCGGAGGCCACGAGGACCGTAAAGGCTGCGGCGAGTGCGACGCAGAAGGCCCGCATCGGGTTCATTCTGGTGATCTGCGCCCCGACTACGCGAACGATCCTCGGCCCGAATAGGAAGAGGCCAAGACTGATCCCAACAGCACCAATCAGCATGACCCAGAATGGAACCCCTGCGGGACGCATGAACTCGGGCTGGCCAGCGTTCTCTAAGACAGCCGCCAATGGCGCTACTGCATTGGCTACGTCGTTGGACCCATGGGCGAAGGACAGAAGGCACGCAGCAAAAATGAGCGGTGGCCGAAACATCTGCCTGACGTTCTGATTACGATTCTCCATTCCTTCGGACTGCGCATGTACCCACGGTCCTGCCAAAAGGTAGACGATCCCAAAAACCGGAAGGCTGGTGAGGACGACAATATGCGCGCTGAGATCCCAACCGTCGCCGAACACATTAAGCGCGATGAAGGCGAAGAAGACGGCAGCCATGAGGGCGATAAGCACGGGGACCCATCGGCGGACGGCTGCGATCTTGTTGGACTGATAGATCATGCTCGTCTCGATAAAGGCAACGAGGCATGCTGCAACGAAGGCGCCGATAACGGGAGACAACAGCCATGCCGCGAAAACCTCGGCGACAACGCCCCAGTCAATCGCGGAAGATCCGAGCCCCAATAGGCCAGCTCCGAGAACGCCTCCTACTATCGAATGTGTCGTCGAAATGGGTGCACCTATATACGTCGCCAGGTGAACCCATAGCGCGGCCGCCAGCATGGCCGACATCATGACCCAGACGAAGATGTCGGTGCCCGGCAGCAACGCGGGATCGATCAAACCTTCGGATATCGTCTCGACCACATCGTTGCCGGCGATCAGCGCCCCCGCGCACTCAAAAAAAGCCGCGAGCCCAAGGGCGCCTGTCATCGTGAGGGCGCGCGCGCCGACCGCAGGACCCATGTTGTTGGCCACGTCATTGGCGCCGATCGTAAGCGCGAGGTATCCGCCGATGACTGCGGCGAATACCAACAGCAGATCGCTTTGACCTCTCACGGCATGGCTCTCTGCCAAAAGGGCTGCCGACAACAGGAAGACAAAAGTCGCCCCAAGAGCCAGATAATTGCGCGAGGCAGCGCGCGTGGCTTCCTCAAGTCGCTCGATTTTGCGGAGGTCTTTGTCGAGCGGTGCGCCAGGCTCTACCGAACGTCGGCGGAACGGCGCGGCGCCGACTCGAGACCGGATAACCCGGTCTTTGCGTTTGCGCTTTGCGCCCTCTCCCCGATGCGCCATGCGTGCCAACTCCCCCACCTGGCTAATACACTGACCTGGGAACACGCGCACGCGGACTCAATGGCCTCCTCGGCGCGCTCTGACCCGAAGAGGTTCCGGCTCAGCCGCCTATGCGGCTTCGAGATGAAATACGTTGCGCAAAAGCGATGCGAGCTCAGAGTCGGAAACTAGTTTGGCTGCTTCCTCAGGTGACGCCCAACGCGCCCGCCGGGCACTCTTCTCTTGCCAGTCCAGTTTGTGCGTTTTAACGCGGAGCAAGAATACGTCCACAACGCATTGGGCCCAGGAATAAAAATGCAGGCGTTTCGTGTAGGCGAAAGATCCAACAGGTGATTTTCCGATCTTGCCAGTAACCCCAGCCTCTTCGGCAGCTTCTTTCGCCGCCATAGCACGGTCGGACGTTCCGTTCTTGGGCCAGCCTTTCGGAATGGTCCAGCGCCCACGTCCGCGCGTCGTGATTAGGAGAACCATGGGGCCCTCCTCGGTCTCGACGACGGGCAACGCCGCAACCTGCTTCAATGGTTCGCTCATCCGTCCTCTTTTGTCTGGGACGCGGCCAACAGGGTTTCGACGTGAGGCAGTATGTTATCGACTATAACGCCAACGCCCCCAGCGTTTGGGTGAATTCCATCCCTTTGCATCAATTCCGCGTTGAGTGCCGCCCCCTCCAAGAAAAAGGGGTACAGCAACACATCATACTGGGCAGCGAGCGCCGGATAAATCGCCCCAAAAGCGGTTACATACTCTTTCCCCAGGTTGCGCGGGGCTTCCATCCCCGCCAGCAGCACCGGCAGATTCCGTTTCTGGAGCCTCTCAAGGATTTCGGCCAGCGCCGCTTTTGTCGATTCGGGCGGCAAGCCCTGAAGGGCGTCGTTTCCGCCCAATTCAACGATCACGGCATCTGTGTCACCGTCCAGCGCCCAATCCAGCCGGCGCAGTGCAGCGCTGGCCGTATCCCCGGATACACCGGCATTGACGATCCGAACCTTGTGGCCACGCTCCTTCAAGGCGGTCTCAAGTTGCGATGGAAACGCCTTGTCGTTCGGCAAACCGAAACCCGACGTCAAACTATCTCCAAGAGCAACGATGACGGTTTCGTCCTGATCCGCGCGCGCCTGGGCGGAGAAGCAATGGATTCCGATCCAAATCACCGCGGTCAGCGTAAGAAATAGGTGGCGTCCAACATTAGCGCATTTCATCATTTCGACCTGTTTGCCCTTACTTTATGTGGCTAACGTAGCGGAGCGCTCCAGCCCAACCGGGCCGTCGTCAAAGCAACCACACCTCAAGGCCCAGACCCGACCATGGATCAAACTGTAAGACCGACGCGCGCGATTGAGCTCGAAGACGTGCATGTCACACTGTCTTCACGCGCAGGCGCAGTGGCAATCTTGCGGGGCATTTATCTAGACGTCTCGTTTGGCGAGGCTGTGGCAGTTATTGGTCCGAGCGGCTCGGGAAAGTCCACGCTCTTGATGGTAACAGCTGGCCTGGAACGCGCGACATCGGGCCGTGTCATCGTCGCTGGCACTGACTTGGGCGCGCTCGACGAAGATGGGCTTGCACGCCTTCGCGCCGAGAAAATAGGGATCGTATTTCAGTCCTTCCATCTGGTTCCCACTATGACAGCGTTAGAGAATGTTGCACTCCCGATGGAGTTCCTTGGGCGCGAGAACCCGGTCGACGTTGCGCGCGATGCGCTCGAAGAGGTTGGGCTGTCCCATCGCGTTTCACATTTCCCAGGGCAGCTGTCCGGCGGCGAGCAACAGCGCGTGGCGATCGCGCGCGCACTTTCCACGAGGCCATCACTGATCCTTGCCGACGAGCCCACCGGAAACTTGGACCTTGCAACAGGCGCCGCTGTTATGGACCTGCTGTTTGAACTGAAGGAACGCACCGGCGCTACACTCCTTCTCATCACCCACGATCATGAACTCGCAACGCGCTGCGACCGGACCGTTAGCGTTGCCGATGGGCGCATTGTCGACGAAGGCGCTTCTGTGAGCGCAAACGCCACGTGACCGTCGAAACCGTCATTGAAAGCCCAACAGCTACCGCGGCGCCGCGATCGCTGGCCCTGACGATTGCTTTGCGAGAGTTGCGCGCCGGCGCCGGAGGTTTGACGGTTTTTGTCCTTTGCATCGCTCTCGGCGTTGCCGCCGTTGCCGCGATCGGATCGCTGGCGGCTGCCTTTGACAAAGCGCTCGCCAATCAGGGGCGTCTCTTGATTGGCGGCGACCTGTCGTTCGAGGTCATACATCGGCAGGCGACAGACGAGGAATTTTCGGCGCTCCAAGAACTCGGACAGGTATCCCAATCTGCAAGTTTTCGCGCCATGGCCCGAGGCGGCGACGAGAAGAGTGCGCTCGTCGAGGTAAAGGCCGTCGACGACGCGTATCCTCTCTACGGTGAGGTGAACGTTCTCGAACCCAACGGTCTTGGCAGTGCCTGGCAAAAGCCCGGCACCGTACTCGTGGATCCCGCTCTGCTAGATCGGCTCAAGATCAAGACGGGCGACACGCTAAAAATCGGTGACGCGACAATGGTGATTGCTGGCACGCTCGGCCAGCAACCGGATCGGCTGGCGGACCGCCTATCCTACGGCCCCAAAATTCTCATGTCTCGAGGCACGCTCGAGACCACGGGACTTGTGCAGCCCGGAAGCCTCATCCGTTGGACCTACCGCGTTAAATTGCCGAACGATGCCGGCACCGACCGTGGCATCCTCACTGAAACGCGGAAGGGCATGGAAGCCGCGTTTCCACAAAGCGGGTTCGCTATCCGCGACTGGACGGACCCAGCCCCGTCTCTTAGGCGCAATGCCCAACGCTTCACGCAATTCATCAACTTTGTTGGACTGACAGCTCTGTTACTCGGAGGCATTGGCGTCGGCAATGCGATCCAGAGCTACATGGCGAAGAAGCGCGACGTGATTGCCACGTTCAAATGTCTTGGCGCGACTAGCGGTCTCGTTTTGAGGGTCTATCTCCTTCAAGCCGTCATGTTGGCAGGCCTTGGCATTCTTATCGGACTGGCGCTGGGGGCACTCGCGCCGTTGGCGATCGCAACGCTCTACGAGGATGCGTTGCCGCTGCCGCTTGCCGTAGAGCCACACCCGATCCCGTTGATGGTCGCTGCACTCGCCGGTCTTTTGACGATGGTTCTGTTTGTGCTGTGGCCCCTTGGCCAGGCCAGCCGTATCTCGCCCGCGCGACTGATGCGTGCTGGCCTTACCGACGAGCGGACGCGCTCAGCGACACCCTTCGCGATTGGATCTGCCGCCGCGGGACTCGCGCTCTTCGTCCTCGCCATCGCTGCAAGCGAGGAACGGCTCGTCACGGCTGCGATTTCTCTTGGCATCCTCTTGGCATTCGGGCTGCTGCTCGGATTCGGAATCTTGGTGCAACGTTACGCTGCCAGGCATCGGCGCACGAAGCCCCCTGCTTTTGCGCTTGCGTGGGCAAGCGTCGGCGCACCGGGGTCGCTTGCCCGCGCTATATCCGTTTCCCTTGGCCTTGGCTTGGGTCTGCTGATTGCGGTCGGCTTGATTCACGGCTCATTGCTGGCCGAGATTGAGAGAAATGTGGAGGTCGACGCGCCGGCCTACTACTTCCTCGACGTTGAACCCGAAGATCTTGTGGCGTTCAAGGAAACCGCAAAAGCGATCGCGCCCTCGGCAAAAATGGAGAGTGCCCCCATGTTGCGTGGGCGCATTGTCGAACTCAAAGGCGTAACGGTCGACGAGGCCGACGTCTCGCCTGATGCGCGGTGGGTGGTTTCCGGAGATCGGGGCCTCACCTACACCAACAGCTTGCCTGGCGCATCCGAAATCGAAGCAGGCGAATGGTGGGCCAAGGACTATGACGGTCCGCCACTTGTTTCCTTTGATGGCGAACTCGCGCGCGGGCTGGGGCTAGAGGTCGGCGACATGGTCACTGTCAACATTCTTGGCCGCAATGTCGAAGCCCGGATCGCGTCGATGCGCAAAATCGACTGGGAATCGCTCGCCATCAACTTCGTGATGGTGTTCTCGCCCAACACACTGCAAGACGCGCCGCACCGGCTCGTGACCACACTCGAGTTCGCAAAGGGGACGGCGCCGGAGACGGAAGCGAAGATCATTCAAGGGCTCGCCGAACGCTTCCCGCTCGTGACGGCAATTAAGATCGGCGACATCGTCGACGCTGCCAAATCGATGCTGGCCAAGCTGATGGCCGCGATCAGCGCAACGGCGGGCTTCACACTGCTAATTGGCGCCGCGGTGCTCGCGGGCGCGGTCTCTGCCGGTCAGCAACGCCGAACATATCTTGCTGTTCTCTACAAGACGCTCGGCGCGACGCGACGGCAAATCCTGAGCGCCGAACTCATCGAATTCGGACTGCTTGGCGTTGCCACCGCCCTTCTCGCAGTGGTCATTGCCACGGTGACCGCTTGGGCGCTGTGCACATTTGCCTTCGATATTACCTTCGTCTTCGATCCGTGGGCGGCCCTAGGAACAATTGGGCTGGCATTGGCCTTGGTTCTTTCAGTCGGAGCCGTTACAACTTGGCGCGTGCTCTCGGCCAAGGCGGCCCCTTACTTGAGGGCGGAGTAGAGAGGCGAAATAATCGGGGAAACAGTCGATTTCGATAGGCGCTTTCTATTACAGGGACACGATGCCTTCATCTTGCGGAAATAGCCTGATACCACCATATTTCGGTTAAATGCGGCGTTTGCCGCGGCAAATCTGACCAACGGAACAAAGGATTCAAATTAATGGCGGAACTCGACAGACGTTATGAGCAGACCGTCGGACGCGCCGATGAGG
>NZ_JBZMXT010000080.1:0-9671 GCF_058506495.1 Methyloceanibacter sp.
CGCCCGGATAGATGATCTGACCCTGAAGGACTATCGGGTCACGGTCGACCCCGACAGCGCGCAGGTCATCCTGCTTTCTCCGGCCGGAGGCCCCGGCGCCTACTATGCCGAGCGAGGTTTTGTGAGCGCAGGCAGGAACGACGGGCCACTACCGTCTGGCGACACACTCTGGACGGCCGAGAGCGACGGCAAGCTTACACCAAACACACCCATCACGCTCTCTTACGACAACGGCGAAGGTCTCAAGTTCACGCGGACCATCTCGATCGACGACAAATACATGTTCACGATCGAAGATCAGATCGCCAATACGGGGACCGAGGCGGCAACCATTTACCCCTATGGCTTAGTCTCTCGCCACGAACTGCCTCAAGTCCAGGGCTTCTACATTTTGCATGAAGGCCTGATCGGGGTTGTCGACGACGGTCTCCAGGAAATTAGCTACAGCTCGGCCCTCGAGGACCAGCCGGAGACATTCAAAAGCGAGAATGGCTGGCTCGGCATCACGGACAAATACTGGGCAACGGCTATGGTGCCCGCTCAGAATATTCCGTTCGAGGCCAAGTTCTCAGGATCGGACAATGGCGGCAAGAAGCGGTTCCAATCCGACTACTTGATGAGCGCGATGAACATCGCACCGGGCGCCACAGTGAACGTGTCCGGGCAGATCTTCGCCGGAGCCAAGGAAGTGAACGTGGTGGACGGCTACGCCAGCACTTACAACATTCCCAAATTCGATCTTCTGATCGATTGGGGCTGGTTCTATTTCCTTACGAAGCCGCTCTTCTACGCGCTTGACTACTTTTTCCGACTTGTCGGCAACTTCGGCGTTTCGATCCTAATCGTCACTGTGCTGATCAAACTTATCCTCTTCCCGCTCGCGAACAAGTCCTACGTTTCGATGAGCCGGATGAAGAAACTCGCGCCGGAGATGCAGAAGATCAAGGAGCGCTATGGCGACGATCGCATGCGTCAGCAGCAGGCGATGATGGACCTGTATAAGAAGGAGAAGGTCAATCCTGCGTCAGGCTGTTTGCCGATCCTTGTGCAGATCCCCGTCTTCTTCGCGCTCTACAAAGTGCTGTTCGTGACAATCGAAATGCGTCACGCGCCGTTTTTCGGCTGGATCAAAGATCTTTCGGCGCCCGATCCCACCTCAATCTTCAATCTTTTCGGGCTGATTCCGTGGGACCCACCTCTGTTCCTCATGGTTGGCATTTGGCCAATCATCATGGGCGTCACCATGTGGTTCCAGATGAAGCTGAACCCGGCTCCACCAGATCCGATCCAGCAAAAAATCTTCACATGGATGCCGGTGGTCTTCACCTACATGCTGGCGTCGTTCCCGTCGGGCCTCGTCATCTACTGGGCCTGGAACAACTTCCTGTCGATCCTTCAGCAGTCGGCCATCATGTGGCGGCAGGGGGTGGACATTCCACTCCTCGAGAATCTTGGCTTTAAGCCTCCGAAGGAGCCTGTCGACGAAACGGAGGAAGATAAGTCTGCTCGGGCCACCGCCGAGGAAAAGCGCAGCGCAAAGGCTTCCCGTCGCGCTGAACGGGCCGCCAAACAGACTGCGGCCGATCCTGCTTCGGAGGACGCAGAGCCCGCTGCCGAAGATTCGGTCAATGGCGCCGAAGCAGCACCGCGTGCGCAGAAGAAAGCGCCACGGAAAAAACGCGGTCCGAGGAAGCGTGCTGCTAAAAAGGCTGCGCCGAAAGCGCCCGATCGTGAGGCGGACGGCGAAAGCCCGGCCTAACCACCGCGCTTTTGGCTTGTGGTTGCCCGCGAAGCCGGGCACTCCATGATCATGACCAAGCCGGAATTCACCGATGCTGAGATTGCGCGCGGGCGTGCCCTCTTTGGCGCGCCATGCAACTTCGTGCTCGGTGCCGTGGCTGTCGAGGGACTCCCTCAGGACGGTCGCCCCGAGATCGCGTTTGCGGGACGGTCCAATGTTGGCAAATCGAGCCTGATCAACGCCTTGACGGGACGAAAGACCCTTGCGCGCGTGTCCGTAACCCCGGGGAGAACACGGGAACTGAATTTCTTCACCCTCGGCACCGAAGCGCCCGACGGCGTTGGCAGCGCATATCTCGTTGATATGCCGGGCTACGGGTACGCGAAAGCCTCGCGATCTGCGGTGAAAGGCTGGACCCGACTGATCGAGGACTATTTGAGAGGCCGCCGGGAGCTCAAACGGGTCTTCCTCCTGATCGATAGCCGGCATGGCATAAAGGCTAACGACCGGGAAACCATGAAGCTCATGGACGAGGCGGCGGTCTCGTATCAGGGCGTGCTCACCAAGGCAGACAAACCGAAGAAAATCGAGCTCGAAGCTGTCATCGCCAAGACTGAAACGGAGCTCGCCAAGCGTCCCGCAGCATTCCCGCATTTGCTCGTGACCTCCGCCCGGGAAGGCCTCGGCATCCCGGAACTGCGGGCCACGATCGCTGGTCTCATACCAAACGGCGTTGAACCTTAAGGCCTTCCGCCGCTATAAGCGCACCCGTGACAGATACGAACACAAATCCGCCAATTGCCGGCGATTCGGACGGCGCCGCGGCTGCCCTGACGGACGCGCTTGGCTCGGCGCACACAAAGGCCAAGATTCTCTCCGAGGCCTTGCCCTATATGCAGCGCTACGACCGCAAGACGGTCGTCGTGAAGTATGGCGGGCACGCGATGGGGGATCCTGAGCTAGCGCGGGATTTTGCGCGGGACGTCGTGCTGCTCAAGCAGGCCGGAGTGAACCCCGTCGTGGTGCATGGCGGCGGTCCTCAGATCGGACGTCTCCTAGAGCGCCTGAATATCAAGACCGAGTTCAAGGACGGCTTGCGGGTCACCGACCGGCAGACCGTCGACGTAGTCGAGATGGTCTTGGCTGGTTCCGTGAACAAGGAGATCGTTTCTGCGATCAACGACCAGGGCGGCAAGGCCGTCGGCATCTCTGGAAAAGATGCCAACTTGATGCGCGCAAAGCGGCTTGAGCGGCGCGTCCGCGATCCCGAATCCAATATCGAAAAGATCTTGGACTTAGGTTTTGTCGGAGAGCCCGGACTCGTCGAACCGCACATTATTGATGTCATCATCAACTCCGATCTGATCCCTGTGGTCGCACCCATTGGCGTCGGCCCAGACGGCGAAACGCTGAACATCAACGCAGATACGTTTGCAGCTGCGATTGCAGTTGCCCTGACGGCCAAGCGCCTGCTTCTCCTGACTGACGTGGATGGCGTCTTGGACAAAAACGGAGACCTCATCCGATCCATGACGACGGCAGAGGCGCTCGATCTGATCGCGGACGGCACAATCTCAGGCGGCATGATCCCGAAGATCGAGGGTTGCGTCGACGTGATTGCCGATGGCGTCGAGGCCGTTGTGATCATCAACGGCAAGGTCCCGCATTCCGTTCTACTCGAACTCTTCACGGAGCATGGAGCCGGCACGCTGATTGAGCGCCGTCGCCCCAGCCGCGCGCGCGCGAGGCAGACATGAGGGAGGCGGCGCCGGGGCAGCCCCGCGAACGCGGCTTTGACCATGTGGAAACCTGGGTCTTCGACCTCGACAACACGCTCTACCCGGCCGAGTGCGATCTCTTCTCCCAGATCGACCGCCGAATGGGATCGTTTATCGCCGAAAACCTGAATCTCTCGCTCGACGATGCGCACGCTTTGCGAAAGCAATACTATTTCGAGCACGGCACAACTCTTGCCGGCCTTATCCGCCTGCATGGGGTGAAGCCACACGACTTTCTGGACTACGTCCACGACATCGATCTCGAAGTTGTCGACCCCTCTCCGGCGCTGGCCGATGCAATCCAATCGCTCCCGGGCCGAAAGCTGGTTTTCACGAATGGCTGTCGTAATCACGCCGAGCGGGTGACAGCCAAGCTCGGCATACAAGACTTGTTTGAGGACATCTTTGATATTCACGCCCTTGAGTACGTGAACCCGAAACCTTCGCTTGTCGGGTTCGAACGTTTTGTCGCCACGCATGACATCGATAGCCAGCGCGCTGCGATCTTCGACGACCTGCCGCATAACCTTGAGACCGCGCATGCACTTGGTATGACCACGGTCTGGATCGATTGCCGCACCATGGGCAGGCCGGAACATGTCGCCTATGGAGATGAGACGGAACTGCCGGACCACATTCATCATCGCACAGAGGCGCTCACTCCTTTCGTTGCAGCCATTGGGGCTTCGCTTGCTGAGAACGCTGAGAGCGATGGGGCTATCGGCGTCCAAGGGAACCCGCAGTAATCTGGAGAGTTTTGGGAGAATTCCATGTCGCACGATCACCTAAAGAACTTCATCGACGGCGCCTTCGACCACGCATCCGATATCAACTCGGACACCAAGGGTGTCGTGCGCGATGGCGTCGAGGAGGTTCTGGACTTGCTCGACAAGGGCGACCTGCGTGTTGCCGAGAAGGTTGGGGGCGACTGGATCGTCAATCAGTGGGTCAAGAAGGCCATTCTGTTGTCGTTCAAGCTCAACGATCAGAAGCGTATGGACGGCGGCCCAGACGGGTCGTCGTGGTGGGACAAGGTCCCGGTCAAGTTCGACAAGTGGAAGGCGAAGGACTTTAGAGAAGCAGGCTTTCGGGCTGTGCCGGGCTGTATCGTCCGACACTCCGCCTTCATCGCGCCGGGGGTAGTGCTGATGCCCTGCTTCGTCAACCTTGGCGCCCATGTGGACAGCGGCTCAATGATCGACACATGGGCAACCGTCGGCTCCTGCGCGCAAATCGGCAAGAACGTCCACCTTTCGGGCGGCGCTGGAATTGGCGGTGTGCTTGAGCCGCTGCAGGCCAATCCCGTGATCGTCGAGGACAATTGCTTCATCGGCGCACGCGCCGAGGTCGCGGAAGGCGTAGTAGTGGGCGAAGGCTCGGTGCTGTCCATGGGCGTCTATATCGGCCAATCCACCAAGATCATCGACCGCGCCACGGGATTTGTGCACCATGGCCGCGTTCCTCCCTATTCGGTGGTGGTTCCCGGCTCAATGCCCGGCAAGCCATTGCCGGACGGCACGCCAGGCCCCTCGCTATATTGTGCGGTGATTGTCAAAACCGTAGACGAACAAACGCGCTCGAAGACCTCGATCAACGAATTGCTGCGCGACTGATTTCGGTTAGAGTGGCGTCGTCGGCCATATCAACTTGGCCACGACGCTTCCATGGCTTTGTAGCGCATCAGTGCCAGTTGCACACCGCGCTCTTCGCAATGACATGATTCGGGCCTAAAACCTGAGGCTTGCGTCAGACTCTGACCAGGGGGGAGACAATGGATCTGCAATATATCTTTACGTCGATGGATGGCCGCATAAACCGCGCAAAGTGGTGGGCTGGCATCGCGATCCTTGGCATTGTCAGTATCATTCTCGGTGTGCTGATCGAGGTTATATTTGGAGCAGGCTTCTTCGGAGGTTTCTTGGCGACACTCGTTGCCATAGCACTCTTCTTCCCGAGTTATGCGGTTTGCGCCAAGCGCTTCCACGATCGGGACAAACCCGGGAAAATGGCGCTCTATGGTTTGGTGCCGTCGCTTGCTGCAAGCCTGCTCGATGGCTGGGGACTGACCGGCACTCCCGAGCAGCTCAATGGACTCGGTTGGCTCTGTGTTCTGATCAATCTCGGCGTTGGCCTGTGGTTCCTTATTGAACTGGGTATCCTCAAAGGAACGCCCGGCGCCAACCAGTACGGAGGCGATCCGCTGGCGGCTCTGAGCTAGCAGGCTCTCCCAACGCCCAAGGCAAAGGTTTTCTTTCACGCACGGTGCTGTCACGCCTCCCATGGCCAATGCCGTGCTTGCCATCGGCGCGGCGCGCCTTCATGGTCGTGACCTTGCCGAGACATATGATTTGACCTTCTAAGGACGCCGTCATGTCAACGCCGGCCGAAACTGCGCTCGCTATCGCAAAAAGCTTGATCCATTGCCCAAGCGTCACGCCATCGGACGCTGGTGCATTGGATGCACTCGGCGAGTTCCTCTCGGTTGCGGGCTTTTCCTGCAACCGGCTGACCTTCAGCGAGGAGGGCACCCCGGACGTAGACAATCTCGTCGCGCGGATCGGAACCGGAGCGCCGCATTTGTGCTTCGCGGGCCATACAGACGTGGTTCCGCCGGGCGACGAAAGCCTTTGGAGCCACGACCCCTTTAGCGCTGACATCGCCGACGGACGGCTCTACGGCCGTGGCGCCTCGGATATGAAGGGAGCAGTTGCCTGTTTCGCGGCAGCGGCAATCGACTACGTGGCAACATGCGGCGGCGAGATCCCGGGTACGATCAGCCTCCTTATCACCGGCGACGAAGAAGGTCCTGCGATCAACGGAACCAAGAAGGTTCTATCTTGGATGGAGGCGGAGAATCTGGTCCCCGATCATTGCCTGGTGGGCGAGCCGTCCAACCCCGAGTTTCTCGGCGAAACGATCAAGATCGGACGGCGTGGAAGCCTGACGGGGCATCTCACCGTGACTGGACAACAAGGCCACGTCGCCTATCCGCATCTAGCGGCTAATCCTGTGAAAGGGATCGTGACAGCCCTCGCAAAGCTCTATGAAACCAAACTCGATTCCGGCAGCACCCACTTCTCGCCTTCGAATCTGGAGGTGACGAGCATCGACGTTGGGAATTCTGCAACCAACATTATTCCTGCGCGAGCAGAAGCTCATTTCAACATCCGCTTCAACGACAACCATGACGCTGAAAAACTGAAGGCCATGTTGATGGAAAAGATCGGTGCCGTGTTCCATGACACGCGACTGAGTTTCACCTTGGACTTTGCCCCCCATGGAGATGCTTTCGTCACGAAGCCCGGCGCCCTCGACGAACTCTTAAGCGAAGCCGTGACCGCCCTCACCGGCAAGACGCCAGTGTTGTCGACAAGCGGCGGCACGTCGGATGCTCGCTTTATTAAGGACTACTGCCCCGTCTTGGAGTTTGGGTTGACGAGCGAGACGATCCACAAGGTGGACGAGAACGCCACGCTGGACGACCTTGAAGTCCTTACAGCGATCTATCGCCGCTTTATCGCAGCCTACTTCGAAACATTCGGAGATCGTTCCATCGGGGATGCGGATGCCCGGTGATACGCGGCCCATAGGCGTCTTCGACTCCGGCATGGGCGGGCTTACCGTATTGCGGGCCCTCTGCGCTCGATTACCAAACGAACATTTCGTCTATCTCGGTGACACTGCAAGACTACCCTATGGCACCAAGAGCCCCGATACGGTACGCGCTTACGCTCTGCAGGCTACGCATCTTCTTCTAAGCGAAGACGTAAAGATGGTTGTGATTGCGTGCAATACCGCCTCTGCCGTGGCGCTCGATGCCCTGAGAGAAGCGCTCGCTCCAGTGCCCGTGATCGGCGTGATTGAGCCTGGCGCGCGTGCGGGTGTCGCGGCCACACGCAACAAACATATCGCCGTTCTTGCGACCGAGAGCACGGTCAAAGGAGCAGCCTACGTACACGCAATCCGCCGTCTGATGGCCGATGCCATGGTCGAACAACTTGCATGCCAAGTCTTTGTTGCACTGGCTGAGGAAGGCTGGGCGGACACAAGCGTGACAACTGCTGCCATCAAAGACTATCTCGAACCGCTTTTCGCGCACCCAGGCGCGCCGGACACACTTGTGCTGGGCTGCACGCATTTCCCCGTATTGAAGGCTGCCATCCAGCGGTATGTGGGCGATGCAATTACGTTAGTGGACTCAGCTGATACGACAGCGGCCGCTGTTGCCGAGACTCTAGCCACATCGACTCTGCAGACAGATATCAGTGCCGCGCCGCGCAACATCCACTTCTTTGCCACGGATTCGACTGAGCGGTTTGCCAGAATCGGAGCGATCTTCTTCGGACGCGAAATCGACAGCGGCGACGTGACCCTTGTCGATCTAAAGATGGTCTAGGCCGTCGCGTAGCTGGTTAGATCCTGGGCGGCGGCTCAGAGTCCGGAAGGCTTTCCGAAGCGTCAGTCGGGTCCTCGATAAGGTCTGGCTTAACCGGCGCGGGCTGTGCTGCCTCGTGCTCGATTTCTTTCATGAGCCCCGCAAGCCAGTCGCGTCCCAAAACCATAAAAACCGCCGCGAAATAGAGCAGTCCGCCAACGACGACGAGAATGCCGAGGACTGTCTCCTCGCGAAAGTTTGTCATGGACGACAGCGCGCCTTCCAGACCCTGGCTCGCCAGATAGAGCCCGGCAGCGAACGCGATACCAATGAGTACGAGCTTCGCCACAGGTCCACGAATGGCTTCACCGGACACGGCAAAGCCCTGGCGACGTGCGAGATATGCGAGCAAGAAAAGATTGACCCAGGCGCCGATACTGGTCGCAAGTGCGAGGCCGACCTGCGCCAGCGGCCCCATGAGCGCGACCTTCAGCGCGATGTTCACGCTGGCGGCGAGAAGGGCCGCCTTGACCGGGGTTGCGGTATCCCCACGCGCATAGAAGGGCGCCGTAAAGCTCCGAAGCAGCACGAAGGGGATGAGACCGAGCGAATAAGCGGCGAGCGTGTGGCCTGCGGACAGAGCGTTTTCACTCGTGAAAGCCCCGCGCGCGAATAGCGCCCGCATAATCAGGTCGGGGATCGCTACGGCCGCGGCGGCGCACGGGATCGTCAGTAGCAGCGCCAGCTGAATCCCACGCGCTTGGGCCGAGGCCGCACCCCTTGTATCGCCGGCAGCAAGACGCCGGGACATTTCCGGCAACAGCACCGTCCCGACGGCGATCCCTACAACGCCAATGGGCAGCTGATTGATGCGGTCCGCATAGTACAGTGCGGATAGAGAGCCCGCCGGCAAAAAGGAGGCGATCACCGTGTCGGCGAACAACGCCAATTGCACCCCGCCCGCGCCGACGATCGCGGGCCCCAGGGCTTTCAGGAACCGCTTCGTCGGCGCGTCTAGCCTCGGCATCCGCAGGCGGATGCCATAACCATGCATCTCCGCATCGCCGCCCACAAGCAGCACCATCGCGATGCCCGCAATGAGAACGCCCCAGGCCGCGGCGTGGCCTGCAGTCTCGAAATACGGCGCCAGGGCCAGGGTCGCGATAAGCGAGACATTGAGGAGAATGGACGCGCCGGCTGCCGTAGCGAACCGGTTGTTGGCGTTGAGAATGCCGGCGAACAGCGTCTCCAAGGACACGAGGGCCAGATAGGGAAAGGTAATACGCGTGAGCGCAACAGCGAGGTCGAACCGCTCGGGATCGTCGGATAGACCTGGCGCGAGCAGCATGACCACTTCCGGCGTGAAGAGTAGCGCGATGGCGAGCAGGACAAGATTGATCGTGATGAGGGCCGCGCCGACTTGATCTGCGAAGAGTTTGGCAGCGGAGAGCCCCGCCTTCTCCAGCGTATGGGCGTACGCTGGCACGAAAGCCGCCGCGAAAGCGCCCTCGGCGAAGATCGCGCGGAAATGATTGGGCAGGCGGAAGGCAACAAAGAAGGCATCGGCGACGGGCCCAGCGCCCAGCATGGCAGCCATAACCACGTCACGAATGAAGCCAGTTAGGCGCGACAAGAGCGTCAGCCCGCCGACCGTGGCGATGCGCTTGATCATGGATGCCCGTCTCCCTGCGCCCGATTCGGCGATAGTACAGCCCTAATAGTCGACCTTCACCAGGTAAAGGCCGCAGGCCGGCGCAACCGGGCCGCATGCGGCCCG
>NZ_JBZMXT010000081.1:0-9388 GCF_058506495.1 Methyloceanibacter sp.
AACCCCCACTTTGGTCAGGCTGGTGAAGATCTTGGTATCAAGACCTTCCCCGGTGAGGACTACAAGATTGGTGGTGGTGCTGCCTGGGGTTGGTTCACTTATGACCCCGATCTGAAGATGGTCTACTACTCGACCGGTAACCCCGGCCTGTGGAGCCCATCCTATCGTTGCACCAAAGAGACCCACGAAGAGTGCAATACTGGTGAGTTTGACAACAAGTGGTCGATGACCATCTTCGCTCGTAAGGTGGAAAACGGCGACGCTGTCTGGGCTTATCAGATGACGCCCTTCGATCAGTGGGACTATGACGGCATCAACGAGAACATCCTTACCGACATGGAAATTGACGGTAAGGCTGTGAAGGCTCTTACTCATTTTGACCGTAACGGTTTTGCCTATGTCATGGATCGGGTGAACGGCGACCTGCTGCGCGCCACGAAGTACGTGACGACAGACTGGGCCGAGAAGGTCGACATGAAGACGGGCCGTCCGGTTAAGGTGCGTGAGCACTCACCGCTCGAAGTTGGCCGCAACGTCTCTGCCTGCCCGTCAGCTATGGGTGGTAAAGACCAGCAGCCTGGTGCGGTCGATCCGAAGGAGCCGAACATCTTCTACATGCCCACCAACAACTGGTGCATGGAGCTTGAGCCTCAGGAGCGCACGCACACGAACCAGGGCACGGTTTACGTGTTCGCGAACGTGTATATGTATCCTGAAGTTCAGGGTGTCACCGGCAAGATCAAGAAGTACGACGTCCTGACGGGCAAGACGATCTGGGAAATTCCGGATCCTTATCCGAACTGGGGTGGTACGATGGTCACCGACGGTGGTCTGATGTTCTACGGTTCGCTCGGCGGTGACTTCCGCGCTGTTGACCGGAGCTCCGGTAAGGTGCTTTGGAGCCGTAAGCTTGGTTCCGGCATCATCGGCAACCCGATCACTTGGAAGACCGGCGGCAAGCAGTATGTCGGCGTGTACTCCGGTATCGGCGGCTGGATCGGTCTTCCGGTCACGGCTGGCCTGGACCTGAACGATAAGTTCGGTGCCATCGGTGCTACGGCGATGACGAAGGCCGCTGGCCTGCAGCATATCCCGCAAGGCGGTACGCTGAACGTCTTCCGCGTATACGAGTAACTCTCGTAAACGTGTAGAAATTTGGCACCCGATGCCCTTGTGGCATCGGGTGCCTCTTTTTATATAGTTCAGGAAGTTATGGACCCCCGGCGGGCACGCCTGGCGGGAAATTTTTCCTGCATATCGGCCCGCCTTACCAGTTGAGGCGAACGCCCGTGTCATTTCGATTTTCCAGTTTTACCGCGACCCTTGCCGCCGCCGCGCTCCTAATTGGCGGCATTCCGGACAGTGCCGATGCAAACGAGCAGGTCCGGCGAGACCTGAATAAGACCTACGAAGAGCTAACGCCCGGTGAGCATATTGCGATCCGTGCTGCCGCCAAGGCTGCTTATAAGGCCAAAAAGTTCAACACCTTGAACATTTGCGCTGATCCCGGAAACATGCCGCTATCCAACATTCGGGAAGAGGGCTTCCAGAACAAGCTGGCAAACATCCTTGCAGAGGGCATGGGTGCCCGGATCAAGTATCATTGGCAGCCCTTGATTGATCGTGGACTGACCCGATCGACCTTTGACGAGCAGTTGTGCGACGTGATGTTCGATATTCCCTCAACCTTCGACAGGCTGCTAACAACAGAGCCGGTTTATAAAACGCCCTATGTTCTTGTGTATCGCAACGATAAGGGACTAGAGCTCACGGGGCTCGATGATCCAAAGCTCAAAGATCTCACGATCGGCGTCTTCCAGACATCTGGTGTCCGCCAGGCTCTTTTGAAGCGCGGGCACATCGATAACGTGAAGCTCCAAGTTCAGACCCACGATGGGGACATCGTTCCAGAAAACCAGCCCTGGTATGTCATCCAGAAGATGTTGGATGGAGAGGTTGATGTCGCGGCGGTATTCGGACCCTTCGCCGGTTGGGTGGAGACCATGAAGAATGAGCCCGTTGAGATTCTCCCGATCAATCTAGACGACGACAAAGTGCCTATGGAGTTCGAGTTGTCGCTGGGCGTGCGTCAGACCGATGCTTTCCTAAAGTACCTCCTCGAATGGGCGATGGATGACAAGGCCGAAGAGATCGAGGCAGTGATGAAGGAGTATGGCGTGCCGCTCGTTCAATGCAGCAGGTGCTATGTTCCTGGGGATCTACCGGCTCATGGCAGCTATATCCAGCTTGCGGATCGGACATACGAAGCGCGTCCCGATCTCGCATCTGCTGATCAGGTCGTGACGCAGGAACGGCTCGAAGCTTGGCTCGCCGACGGGGCGGACCCGGACGAGGAATTGGCGAATGCACTCCTCTCTGGCGATGAAGAACGCATCAGGTTTCTCGTTTCGAAAGGGGCCGACGTTAACAAGCCCGATCTTCAGGGCTGGACGCCGATGACCGCTTCGGCACGACAGCGCCGGAATGAAACGATCCAACTTCTTGCGGAGTTGGGTGCTGACCCCAACAAGGCTGACAGCAACGGGTTAACGCCATTGGCGGCAGCTCTGATGCGCGACCACGTCCCGTCAATCAAGGCCTTGGTCGAACTTGGTGCCGACGTCGAGGTGCCTGGTCAGCAGGGCTACCGGCCGCTCGCACTTGCCCTTGCAGACCAGAAGTATGAAGCCGCAAAGGCGCTGATGACCGGTGGCGCTGATGTCACGGTTGCATCTGGTGACTTGGGCCTTACGCCGCTCATGATCGTGGCGGCCCAAACACGGCCGGCTGAAGGTGCCATATTCTTGCCGGGTAGCGTACGTCCCACGGACATCGCCACTGCACTGCTTGACGCCGGCGCCGATATCGATGCCCAATCGGCCAATGGCATGACGGCGTTGATGATTGCTGCGGCCAACAATAGCGCGCCGATGATTGGATTGTTGATGGCCGCGGGAGCAGATCCCGGTATCAAGAACGAGCAGGGTCAGACAGCGGTCGATGTCGCCAACCTCAACGACAACAAGGAGGCATCACAGGCTATCCGGGTTTTGTCACTGTCACGGGCTCCTGCGCCTAAGCAGGCAGATAGCGACGGCAGTGAAACCGTGAAGCAGTGATGTCATGATCCGACGTTGTTTGAAACACGGGAAGGCTGCGGCTATCGCCGCAGCTCTCTGTGTTGGAGCAGCTGGTCAGGCATACCCAGCGGACTACCCTGACTTCGACGATGCATCGGTAACGGCCCGTACGGAAGAAGTCATCAAAGAACGCTCCAAGGATGGCGTCTTCATTTTTCGTGATCCTCGATTGAACCAAGACCTCAATCTTGTCTACGAGAAGATGCGGGTCATACGCGGCATGAAGGGCTACGGCTGGTTCGCCAATGCGATTTTCCATGACAAGGAGGATCCGCGAAAACAGTACGCCCTCGACTTCTGGTTCAAGCCTCAGCGTGAAGGCGATAGCCTCGACCTGATCGATATCCGCGTCCAGAAGGGCCCAAAAAGGGACGGTGACGGGTACACGATGATCACCCGCTTGCCTGTTGCGTGGTGGTGGCTGCCCGTCCAAGAACACCCGGGAGATATGGAGGTCGTGCGCGCCTGGCATGTGATGAGCGCGATTCACAACTTCATTGCCGAGAACAAGAACGATGACGGTGTGCTGGAATTGGAAGATCCCAAGACCGGGGAGACCATCCCGCTAGAGTTTGTCGAAATGCACCAGCCGGTTCGCTACCTAAAAAAGGACGGCCATTATTTCGCGTGTACGGATTTTCGGCGCACAGGTAGTACAGACGAGTACTACGACGTGGACTTTTGGGTCGATGAGAAGACCGGCCGGCTGAAGGTCTCGGATGTGAAGATCCACAAGGTGCCTGTCAACGAGGATGGGGTTTGGATACAGGTCCCGCGCTACACATTTGAGGACATGGACTTCGAGATCACGCAATAAGGCGCTGGTCGAGGGGACGTAGGCCGTATCGCGCAAAGCCGTAGGCCCGTGATGCAGCAGTGCCTCTTGCGATTAACGCCGTATCGGCTAAGACGTTCGTAAATAAGACTGGGAACGCCAACGCCCCAAAGAACTGCAACTCTTGGTTCTCGGTCGACAAATGAGCGCTCGTATTGGTGCTTAGGAGGAAGATGCCATTGAGACTATGGCAAAGCAGAAAATGGGCCGTCGCATGAGCGGCGCATTCGGAGGCGCGGCGAGTTGCGGCTCGCGGGATTTGAGCTCTCCGACGGGGTCCGCCTGGCATTTCCGACGGCAAAGTAAGTGCCTTGCGCGTGAGCTTTTTTCAGGCTTTTTTCTGACTCAATGGCCCTCAAAGACGCTAGTGTGTCGCTTGAGAGGCTTTGGATGGAGCGCGCAAGGAGGGTCAGAGGTAGATTGCTCTGACGGAGAAAGGCTCAAACAGGACTGAAACTAGGGTAAGGAAGACGTATCGTGCGAAAGATTATCACTGGAGTTTTGGCTACTGTGCTCGTCACGGGTGGTGCCTTTTGGGCGTCACACGTCATTGCGGCCGGAAGCAACACAGAAGGAATGACGGCGAAACAAGCTGCCTTGGATGTGCCCGTCGGGGAGCTCGTGAACCCCTTCGACGCATCGGATGAAGAAGTCGTGGCCAAGGGGCAAGCTGCATTTCGAGGTGCATGTGCTGCATGCCACGGCGGGACCGGCGGTGGCGGGATGGGACCCGCATTGTCGAACCAAGTTTGGAATTATGACGAGACTGACGACACACTCTTCCGTCTGATCACACTTGGCAGCGACTGTAAGAACTTTGATGTCTGCATCGAGACGCTTGGCTTCAAGCGCGTGAAGCGCGAGACAATGTCGTTCCCAATGCCTGGTCAAGGTCATCTCCAAAAGGATGCGCCAGAAGGCAAGGAGCCCTCGCTGAAGACACCAGAGGATGTATGGAACATCGTCACATTTATCCGGCACATTAATCCGGAATCGGCTAAGTCCGCTAACGGGACGAACTAGCCATTTTCAGGCGAGCATTGATCACGTGAGGCCGCCAAGCGTTCGCTTGGCGGCCTTTGCGTATCCTGAAACATTGGTAATGAATGCTGCCATCACTTGGCGTTGGCAGCGCCAGGGCCCTATATATTTAAGGATTGTGTCGGACCGCGGGGTTCCCCCAACGCCGGTTGTGCAACGCAGGCTTGCCCGCCGACTGCCGGTCTGAAATAGAAGGACGCAAAGACGTCCAGGTAGTTTTGGTTGGAAACGATCGAGAGAGACTGTGCCCTTGCGTTCCCCCTATTTCCCGTCGGCGCGACAAGCTTGTTTGGCTTTGGCCGCCTTGTTTGCGTCATCCCTTGCATTTGGGCTTGCGGCTGCAGGCGCACAGGATGCACCGGCGCCAGCAAAGGCAGATAGCGCCAAGCCCGGGGCTGCTGCTGCCGAAAAGAAGACGATGGACGTCGTTTACCTTGGCAAAGAATACAGAGAACCACTCCCACTCTCTTATGCGGAGAAAGTGATCACGGACAAGGGCATTCAAGGCGCACGCCAGATGCTCAAAGAAGCAAACCTGGCGGGTAGTTTCTTAGGGTTTCAGTACACGCTTGAAGAGGCCATCGTTCCCGAGGACGCCGACGTGGTTGCCAAAGCCAAGGAGCTCTTAGCAGCTGGCAACCGTTTTTTCATTGCCGATCTTGAGCCCGACGATCTGTTGGCGGTCGCGGACCTGCCCGAGGCCAAGGACGCAATCATTTTGAACATTCGTTCGAGCGCCACCCGGCTGCGCCAGGAAGATTGCCGCAAGAACGTCTTTCACATCATTCCGGACTTCGCGATGCGCGCAGATGCTATCGCGCAGTATCTGATCTTGAAGAAGTGGCGCGACTGGTTCGTGATGCGGCGCGATACCCCCGAAGATCAGGACTACTTCGCCCAAGTACAGCGTTCTGCGAAACGATTTGGCGGCAACATTGTAGAAGATCACTTATACGACCTGCCGCCGGGCGCGCGGAATCTTGATTCTGGTCATCAGCAGATCCAAGCGCAGATGGCCCTCGAGACAGAGCGTTCTCCCGACCATGACGTTGTATGGGCCATCAACAGCGACGATGATTTCGGCGACTACCTTATGTACCGCACGACGCTTCCACGGCCGGTTGTGGGGACACAGGGCATGCAGGCAACCGCCTGGGACAAGTCCTACACAGAGTCTGGCGGTATGCGGTTCCAGCGTGCGATTCCGCGCATCGCAAACCGGCCACCTGTTGAGCGGGACTACACCGGCTGGCTGGGTCTACGGACTTTGTCAGAAGCCGCGCAAAAGTCAGGGTCCGTCGATCCTGAGGCTGTGAAGGATTACATGCTTTCGGACCAGTTCCGGCTCGAAGCCTTCAAGGGACAAGCCCTGAGTTTCCGCACTTGGGACCAGCAAATGCGACAGCCAATCATTCTAGGCGGCGGTACACGTGTTCCCGTCTCTACCTCGCCACAGGAAGGCTTTCTGCATCCCAAATTCGTCACCGACACGTTGGGTTTCGACAAACCCGAATCCAAGTGCAAATTCTAGGGAATTTATACAAAGGGTATTTCATGACACGCTTTGGCCTCGCTTCTATTGGCGCGCTTGCGCTTCTTCTGCTTGCCACTCCGCTGGCTCAAGCCGAAACGATCTTTGTTTCAAACGAGAAAGACAACACGATCACCGTTATCGACGGTGATACGATGGAAACAATAAAGACGATCGAAACGTCGCGTAGGCCCAGAGGCATTATGCTGAGTCCGGACTATAAGGAGCTCTTTGTGGCTGCCGGGGACGGCGACATCATCGATGTCATCGATACCAAGACATTTGAGATCACGCGCCAGCTTGAGAGCGGCCCCGACCCGGAGCTTATGGATATCGATCCCGATGGTAAGATCATTTACATCGCCAACGAGGATAACAGCATGGTCACGATCATGGAGATCCAGAGCGGCGATGTGCTCGCCGAGGTGCCCGTGGGCGTGGAGCCTGAGGGCATGGCTGTCAGTCCCGACAACGTGCTCACGGTTGCGACCTCCGAGAGCACGAGTATGGCGCATATCATCGAAAACGCGTCACAGCAGCTTATTGCCAACGTCTTGGTGGATAGCCGGCCGCGCGAAGCCAAGTGGACCAGCGATGGCAAAGAGTTGTGGGTTTCGTCGGAAATTGGCGGCACCGTCTCCGTGATCGATCCAACGACCTGGCAAATCGTCAACAAGATTGGCTTCGAGGTTCCAGGCGTTCGTCCGGAGCAGCTTCAGCCTGTCGGCATGGACTTTGTCAAAGACGAGACCTTCATTATGGTGCCGCTCGGACCGTCCAATCGCGTTGCAGTTATCGACGCCAAGAAGAAGGAAGTGGTGGACTACATCCTGGTTGGGCAGCGTCCCTGGCACGGTGAGCCAAGCGCGGACGGCAAGCGGTACTACGTCGCCAACGGCCTCACCAACGACATGACCATTATCGACCTGGATACAATGAAGGCGACCAAGTCCGTTCCTGTCGGACGTTTGCCCTGGGGTGTCGCCGTTATGCCTGGAAAATCTGGCGGATAAGCGGGCGTCAGGTATTGGTGGGTTGGCGAGACAGGCGCTGCACAGCACGCCACTCCCGTTCGGCCTATCCAGGCTCTAGTCTCCCAACGTCTCCGGTAAATTGGTGGCTTCGGCGATCTGCTCCAGGACCGGCACCAACTGTTTTGCCTCCGCGACGAGCGCGTTCATGAGTGGTGTGAGCGGATTGCGTTGAGGCACGACGAGCCCGATGGTGTGAGTCACAACAGGATTCACAATAGGGATGGAACGGACGTTCTTCGTAACGCCCAAGACCTCTGCCAGCCGCGCAGGCATCACGCTTGTCCACTTACCCGTTCGCACATGTGCGATGAGGACGATGACCGAGTCCGACTCCAATCTCGGAGATTCGTTGATGCCGACCTCGCGTAGTTGAGCGTCGATGATCCGACGATTCTGCATGTCGGGCGTGAGAAGGCAGAGTGGCATATTGCCGACCTCTTCCCAAGTGACGGTTTCCCGATCTGCGAACGGGCCCCCAGTGGAGGCGAGCAGCCGATAGTGCTCCGTGTAAAGCGGTACCGACTGAACGCGGCCCAAGGGTTCATTGTCGAGATAGGTGAGCCCCGCATCGATTTCGAGATTCTCCAGCATACTTAGGATCTCAATTGAGGTCCGAGAGAGAATGGTGAAACGGACCTCAGGATGGTTGGCCTGATACGGGGTCGTTAACATGGCGACGCTGGGCAAAGCCGTGGGGATGGCGGCGATCCGTAAGTGTCCAGACAGACCATGCTTGAGGGCATCAATCTCCTGCCGCATGGCGCGCGTGTCGGATACGATCCGCCGCGCCCAGTCCAGAACGCGCTCACCTTCGGGAGTGAGTCCGCGAAAGCGCGAGCCGCGTTCGACCAGTAGCACGCCGAACGTATCCTCCAACTGCTTGATTCCGGACGAAAATGTCGGCTGGCTCACGCCGCAGCTTTCGGCGGCGCGACCGAAGTGACGCTCTCGCGAGAGCGTAATGAGGAATTCGAGTTTTTCGATCATGCCGCGCCCGTGGGCCGGTCCCAGTTATTGCTCCGCAGTCGGCGCCGATATTGGGCCCGGCGCGCCGCCTCAGCAACCATTCAAAGCGTATGCTCTATTTCTTCTTTTCTGCTCGAAATGTTTTGTGACAGGCCTTGCAGGAATCGATGACGCCCTTGAATTTCGCCTTCCACTCCGGAGACTCGTCGGCCAGGGCGGTTTCTAAGGCTGTAGCGGCTGTCTCCAGCGCCTCAGCATCTGCTGTGAATTTGTCCCACTGGGTCCAAATTTCGGGCTTCGCCTCGCTGGGAGGACCGACTGTTCCCTCAGGGAACAGATCGACGATTTCCGCCGCCGTGCTCTTTATTTCCGTCGCGGCAGCGCCGGCCTTGGCGGAATCGAAGGGCGCCTCGCCTTTGGCCATGGCGCCGATGACCTTCATGGCGTCCTTTTGCGTCTCCATGAGGTCCATGCGCTCCTTGACCACGCCCGTTGCGCCTTTCTCCGCGAGCAGGGCTGCTGGTGTGAGAAGAACCATGCAAATGGCGACAAACAGACCAAGCTTGAACTTCATTAGACCTTCCCAAAACCACAACGACCCAGCAGTGGACCAGCCTATCGAGCGACTGGCAAGCGATGCACTCCGGCAACCCGCCCAAACACAATAAAGGAGCTTTGGGGTATCAAACAGAAACCCCGCCTCACGACTGTGTGAATCAATCCTATCGGCAGTCTCCTAGCGCTTTCTGCCAGCCGACCGTGAACGTATAGTCGGTTTCCAACTGCGGACCGTTCAGCCGCTGGTAGAACGGTGCGCCGAATTCCGCTGCGAGGCGATGAC
>NZ_JBZMXT010000082.1:0-9356 GCF_058506495.1 Methyloceanibacter sp.
GGTCCAGCGCGCTGGACCAGCTCGAGGCAAATGCCCGCGCGGTCGGGATCGCAAGGCCCCGGTGACAGCACGATCGCTTCCGGCCCTTCTGAGAGCACTTCCTCGACGGTCACCTTGTCATTTCGGTAGACTCGGGTTTCCGCGCCCAATTCTCCCAAATAGTGAACGAGGTTGTAGGTGAAGCTGTCGTAGTTATCGATCAGTGTCAGCATGGGCTCAGTTATGCCTCGCGCCAATGCGCCGTCAAGACCAGCTAGCCACTACTGGTCGCCGTCACCTCGGACATCTCGAGGGACCAAGAACAAGGACAAGCTTCCGCTTCCCGCATCGACACTCGACCAAAGACCAGCCGTGAAGTTGATTACCGCGAGTCCCGCCGTTGGGTACTTCTCCCCCAGGCGATCGCGCAGTTCCTTTGGTCCGGAGCCAACCAGGCCAAGAGCGAGCGCCTGAATCTCTGGATTGTGACCGATGAGTAGAACGCTCCGGGCACCGGGTTGCAGGCCGCGCAGCATATCAAGCATCTCGTCGGGACTCGCATGGTAGAGCGCATCTTCGTAGATCACTTTCGGCTCGATCTTGAGCTCGGGCAGGACGAGGGCCAGCGTGTCGACGGTCCGTTGCGCCGAAGAGCACAAAACGAGCTCTGGGTCGATCCCGCGTTCGGACATTGTTCGACCCATTGCGGGCGCGTCGCCCATGCCGCGCGCATTCAACGGCCGCTCTCGATCTGGCAGGGCAGGGTTCTTCCAACTGGATTTGGCATGGCGCAGGAGGCTGAGGGTAAGCATGGTCTAGACCTCCAAGTGTTCGCCTACTGGCCGCGTTTGGCCCGCGCCGCGAACCGTACAGCCTCATCCGCGGCTTTGAACAGGGCCCCGGCCTTATTAACGCATTCAATCTGTTCGTTCTCCGGAACGGAGTCTGCAACGATACCAGCTCCCGCCTGGACATACATTACGCCGTCCTTCACCACAGAGGTCCGCAACACGATGCAACTATCCATCTCACCATCGGCCGAGAAATAGCCGACACAGCCCGCGTAGATGCCCCGCGCAGACTCCTCCAACTCGTCGATGATCTCCATGGCGCGGACCTTCGGGGCGCCGGACACCGTGCCGGCGGGAAAGCCGGCCATAAGTGCATCAACCGAGTCGTATTTCGGTGACAGCTTTCCGGCCACGTTCGATACGATATGCATCACTTGGCTGTAGTATTCCAAGAAGAAGCTCTCTGTGACCTGGACACTTCCAACTTCCGCAACGCGGCCGACATCGTTGCGCCCAAGATCAAGCAGCATCAGATGCTCGGCGCATTCCTTGGCGTCGGCGAGGAGGTCTTTGGCCAAGGCCTGATCCTCCTCCGGCGTTTTGCCGCGGGGGCGGGTGCCGGCAATGGGCCGGATCGTGACGTCGCCTTTTCTGACGCGCACCAGAATCTCGGGACTGGACCCCACCACCGCGAAGTCACCGAAATTCAAATAGTAGAGAAACGGAGACGGGTTGACCCGCCTGAGTGCTCGATACAGCGAGAATGACGGAAGCTCGAAAGGGGCCTCGAAGCGCTGGCTGAGCACGACCTGGAAAACATCCCCTGCGGCAATGTACTCCTTCGCTTGCGCGACTTTAGCCTTGTAGGCATCCGGCGAAGTCATGGAACGCGGCGCCGGCTGCGGCACATCCTCGGCAATATCTGGCTTATGAGGCAGGGGTCTGTCGAGCCGGTCTATAATGACATTGAGGCGTTCTCCAGCACGCGCATAAGCGGCCTTCGCGCTAACACCAGGTGCCGGCCGAACGGGCGTAACGACACAGAGCTCGTCTTTCACACTGTCGAAGACAACAATCAGCGTGGGGCGGACGAGGATACTGTCCGGAAGACCTAAGTCATCGGCTTGCCCATCCGGCAAAGCCTCGATTAGCCGCACCGTGTTGTAACCCATGTAGCCGAAGATCCCGGCAGCCATGGGGGGTAATGCATCGGGTAGGGCAATTCTGGATTCGGCTAACAGAGACCGAAGGCTATCGAGCGCGGGCTCCGATTGAGGCGCGAATACATCAGGGTCGGATTGCGGATTTCGATTGACTTCGGCCTTGTTGCCTCGTGCTCGCCAAATCAAATCCGGCTCACAGCCGATAATTGAGTAGCGGCCACGATTGGACCCGCCCTCAACCGACTCGAACAAAAAACTGTTGGGCCGTTCGTCGGCGATCTTGAGCATCGCGGAGACAGGTGTTTCGAGGTCCGCAACAAGGCGCGTCCACACGACCTGCGGCAAGCCCTCGTCGTAGACCCTTGCGAAAGTCACGAAGTCTGGCTCCATCGACGCCGCGCCAAGATCCGGCAGGGGCGCACTCACCGAAGCCGGAGCCGAACTCATAGCTCCTCGCCGCTACCCGTAAGTCGTGCTAGAGCTGGGCGATTAATTTGCACGCCGTAGGTCTGCTCAAGCTCGCTGAAGTACTCCGCGATAATGTCTTCGCTGTAGAGCAGTGCAATCCGTGAGTTTAGCTGCCCGAGCGCCCGTGGATCGACCTCCGGCGGTTCGACGATATCGTCCACTTTGAACACGATCCGACCTTCATCGACCCCGGATGCCGCCGAACCGAATCCACCCCTGGGTAGCGAGAACGCCTGCTGGACCGCAGCCGGTAGGACGTTGACAGTGATGTCGTCGCGCTTGAGCGCAGATGTCGGCAGCACCTCTTGGCCAAGTTCTTTTGCGACATCTTCAAGCGACTTCGAGCCAGCATTCAGTTCGCTGAGAAGCTTCTCCGTGAAGGCCTTAACCTGATTGCGCGTTGCTTCCTGACGCCAGCCCTTTTCGACTTCCGAGCGGACGTCCTCGAATGGGCTCAGCGTCTCGGGCGTGATCCCCAGAACCTCATACCAAACCACACCTTCGTCCCGTGCATCGATTGGATCGTTCTCAATACCGGCGTCGGTCACAAAGACCCCGTTCAGAAGCTCTGTTTGCGCCGGCGCTTCGAGCATCGAGCCGTCGGGCTTTCGTCCCGTACGATCGACTTGATCGACAACGACGTATTCAATTTTGAGCTTGCCGGCGGTCTCCTCAAGCGTCGAACCGGACGCTAGCTCGTCTTCAACCTCGTCGTGCAGATCGAAGATGGCACCTGAGGCGCGCTCTTTGACAAGTTCCTCCTCTATGTCGCCCTTGGCCTCTTCATAGGTTGGGATCTTGCCCTCGACAATTTCTGTCACCCGGAGCAATACGACACCGCCCAGCTTTCCTGTCACGGGCTTGCTGACCTGATCCTGTTCGAGCGCGAAGGCCTGCTCGGCCACGATTGAGTCGGCGAGGTCCTTCTTCTCGACTAATCCCAGGTCGATATCGGACTCACTCAAGCCCAGCTCCTCGGCCGCATCTACGAAGTCCGTACCGGAGGAAATCTTTTCGGCGATCTTCTCCGCTTCCTCCATGTTAGGCAGTGCAATCTGTTGTACACGGCGCATCTCGGCCTGACCGAGCGTATCCTTCTTCAAATCGTACGTGCCCTTGATGTCCGCTTCGCTGATATCCAGCTCGTCCCTGACGGTTTCCGGTGTAACGGCAATGAGTGCGACTTTTCGGTATTCGGGCTGGGTGAAGAGCTGCTTGTTGTTCTCGTAGTAGGTCTTCAAATCTTGTTCTGTAGGGTCGCCGACGGCCTCTGCCGCGGTCTTTGGAACAAGCACATAGTTCAACACCCGCCGCTCTTCATTGAAGCGATTCAATGCGTCGATGATAACTTTGGGACTACTCGCGACTTCGCCAACAGTGATGAGCAGCTGCCGCCGAAGCGTCTGCTCACGCAGCGTTTGAAGATAGCCAGCTTCGCTCATGCCGATATTGCGCAAAGCTGTCTGGAATGCGAGGGGGCTGAAGTTTCCGGCGGCGTCCTGAAACGACGGATCATCCATAATCTGTGCAAGGAGCGTCTCGTCACTGATGCTGAGACCAAGCTGCTTGGCATGCGTGTCTACGGCCGCACCACCAACCAGCCGCTCCAAGACGCGTTGATCGAGACCCGCGGCTCGCGCTTCTTGTAAACTGAGGGCGCGGCCAGCATCCTGGCTCATCGCGCGCAGAACCTCCTGCTGAACCCGTTGATAGTCCTCCGGCGAGATCTCGGTATCGCCGACCTCAATAAGGGTCTGCCTGCCGTATCCCGTAAAGATGTCCGCGATACCCCAGACAGCGAAGCTTACCACCAGGAGGGCGACGAGAATCAAACCGAACGTTCGTGCTGCGCCTTTGCGCAATGTGTCGAGTGCCACGCCTCGAAAACCTTCTTATTCATGAATTGCCAAATCCGCTTCAGCATCCGATGTTACGGCCGCCAAGCGCGGCGCGCATCATAGGTAGACAGCGCGGGTGCGGCAACACACACGAGCAAAGGAAATCGTGCTCTTTAGGCAATATTGTTCGCGCAAACTGGGGGGAATGGTGACCGCAATCAGGCCGCTTGTTGCTGGGAATTGGAAGATGAACGGACTGAGCAGTTCGTTGTCAGAGCTTTCGGCGCTCCGTAAGCACCTTGAGACGACGCCCATTCCTGAGGCGGATGTGATGATGTGTCCGCCCGCAACGCTGCTCACCCGAGCGCGGGAGGTCCTTGAAGGTTCGACGATCTTGCTTGGCGCGCAGGACTGCCATCCGCTGAAATCCGGCGCCCATACAGGCGACATTTCCGCCGAAATGCTGGCAGATGCGGGTGCGATGGCCGTAATCGTCGGCCACTCCGAGCGCCGGATCGATTGTGGTGAGACAGACTCTCTGGTTCATGCGAAGGCGCTGGCCGCCTACAGAGCGGACCTGATGGCAATAATCTGCATCGGTGAAACGGGGGCCCAGTATAGGGACGGGAAAACGCTCGATGTCCTCAGAAGCCAGCTTGAGGGCTCAGTTCCTGAAGGCGCCCGCGTGCAAAACACGGTCATTGCATATGAGCCCGTGTGGGCGATTGGCACCGGCCTCACGCCGACGCCACCCGAGGTTGCTCAGGTGCACGGCCTCATTCGGTCTGTTCTCGGCCAAATGACGGGTGCTTCGGAAGCGGGCGCCATGAGGATCCTGTATGGCGGGTCGGTGAAACCAACCAATGCAGCTGATCTATTATTTGTCCCCGATGTAAATGGCGCACTCGTTGGCGGCGCGAGCCTGAAAGCCGCGGATTTCTATGAAATACTGTCGGTTTACGCTGGGAGCGCGGCCTGACCCACGAGTACGAAAAGCCTGGGTCCGAGCTTGCAAATCGAGTATTGTTCTGCATCCTGCCATGACGATGAGGGCAGGGGGGCCACGAGTCGCTTGGGAGGCCGATGACGAAACTGCGTCCAATGGCAGTAATGCTACTTGCCGCGCTCGCTATGCGGTGCGCGACGGCGAGTGCTGAGCCATTGGAAGCGGAAGAGTGTAAGGCACTCAAAACACAAGAAAAAGCACTGTTGACGGCGACAGTCAGAGCAGCCCTGAGGGGCGGGCCTGATTGGGTGAAAGAGCACCTTCACGACCTGGAGAAAATCGAGCAGGTCCGTGATTACTTGTCGGTCGAAGAGAAGGTCGCTTTCCGGTGCCGGACCGACGGCGTCCGCATTCCAGAGCCGCCGCTGCCGTCGTTGCCGGACCGCAAGCCGGCTGTCCCGACCTTCGTCGTGGCCGGCACAGACGCCGCCTCGCTCATGCCTCACCGCAACCCGTCGAGGGAGGCCGCTGTAGGCGCGGTTGTCTCGTCCATTGCCGTTGCCGAAGGTGAGGGCGACATTGACGAAGGTGCTCACGCGGCTTCCAGCGACGATGTGGCAGTCGATAGCGCTGCGGCTGAGATCGAGGCTACTAAGGACGCGATCGCCCGAGATGAGGCGGCCATTCGGCAGGGACTAGCCAAGCCCTAGCGGATTCGGATAAGACTGCGCCTCCGATTAACAAGGCGACACGATGAGCACCGTAATACTTCTGATCCATGTGATGATTGCCATTGCGCTTGTTGGCGTGATTTTGCTGCAGCGGTCCGAAGGGGGCGCCCTCGGGATTGGAGGCGGCGGAGGCGGAGGCGGCGCCGGCTTTATGACCGGCCGCAGCGCAGGCGATGCACTCACTCGGACGACGGCCATCCTCGCTGCGTGTTTCTTTATCACAAGCCTGAGCCTCTCGATCCTGGCAAGTCACAATACGGCTTCAGGACCAACTATCGTTCCCACGACTGGCGGAGAGAGCGGGCTCACCCCGCTGGCAATCCCTGGGCAGGGCGAGCCTTCAGCCCCAGAAGCGCCTCCGGCACCCTCAGGGCCTCAGGTTCCGCAGTCGAACTAGTCGGCTGCCGTTCTGCGCTAAGTCGATTTGCGCGGCATAAGTTTCGCACAGGAAAATCTGCGCCATAAGGGCTAACACGCCAGGTTTGGGCTGCGCATGCACTCAGACTCGGTGTAGGGTCGAGGCCCATGGCGCGGTACGTTTTCATTACCGGCGGCGTGGTTTCCTCACTTGGCAAGGGGCTCGCTTCGGCAGCGCTTGGTGCGCTCTTGCAGGCGCGCGGTTTCCGCGTTCGCCTTTGTAAGCTCGACCCCTACCTGAATGTCGATCCAGGAACCATGAGCCCCTATCAGCACGGCGAAGTCTTCGTCACCGATGACGGTGCGGAGACAGACCTGGACCTCGGGCACTATGAGCGCTTCACCGGGCGGCCTGCTCGCCAGGCCGACAACATCACCACCGGTCGGATCTATCAGGGAATCATTGCTAAAGAGCGCCGAGGAGACTACCTCGGCGCTACTGTGCAGGTGATCCCGCACGTTACCGACGCCATCAAAAACTTTGTTGTCACAGGGAACGAGGACGTTGACTTCGTCCTGTGCGAGATCGGCGGCACGGTCGGCGATATTGAGGGGCTTCCGTTCTTTGAAGCCATTCGGCAGCTCGGCAACGACCTACCGCGCGGTATGAGCGCGTTCGTCCATCTCACGCTTTTGCCATTCATTCCGAGCGCCGGGGAACTCAAGACAAAGCCCACCCAGCATTCCGTAAAGGAGCTGCGTTCGATCGGCATTCAACCCGATGTGCTGCTGTGTCGTGCGGATCGCCCGTTGCCGCCCGACGAGCGCCGGAAAATAGCGCTTTTCTGTAACGTTCGTCCCGCGGCCGTGATCCAAGCTCTCGATGTTTCGAGCATCTATGACGTGCCGCTTGCATATCATTATGAAGGGCTCGACGACCAACTCCTGGCTGCCTTTGGCATCTCCGATGCACCGGCGCCCGACCTGTCGATGTGGAAAGAAATATCATCGACCATTGCCGAGCCCGACGGCGAAGTGACGATTGCAATCGTGGGCAAATACACGGGTCTGAAGGACGCCTACAAATCTCTGAGCGAAGCGCTGACCCACGGTGGCATTGCCAACAAGGTCAAGGTCAACTTGGAGTGGATCGAGTCCGAGGTGTTCGAGAGCGAGGACGCTGCCGCCTATCTGGAAAATGTAAACGGCATTCTTGTGCCGGGGGGATTTGGCGAACGTGGCGCGGAAGGCAAGATTCTCGCGGCGCGCTATGCCCGGGAGCGGAACTTCCCGTATTTCGGCATCTGTTTCGGTATGCAAATGGCGGTGCTTGAGGTGGCACGTCATCTGGCTGGCCTAGAATCGGCCAGCTCGACTGAGTTCGGCCCGACCGACGAACCGCTGATTGGTCTTATGACCGAGTGGATGAAAGGCGAGGAATTGGAGCGTCGTGAGCACAACGGCGATCTCGGCGGAACGATGCGTCTCGGCGCTTATGACGCGACCTTAGTGCCAGGCAGCAAGGTCGCGAGCATCTACGGCGCGACAGAGATTTCAGAGCGTCATCGGCACCGCTACGAAGTCAACATGCGCTATCGAGAGCGGCTTGAGCGCGCGGGTCTGCGTTTCTCCGGCCTCTCGCCAGACGGACTGTTGCCGGAGATTGTCGAGATTGAAGACCATCCTTGGTTCATCGGCGTTCAGTTTCATCCGGAACTGAAATCGCGGCCTTTCGAGCCCCATCCACTCTTTAAGTCCTTCATCGCAGCCGCCGTAGAGCAGAGTAGGCTGGTCTAATAAGAGAGGGTCACGTGGCCGACAAGCGGCGCAAAGGGTCTTGTGCGTGCGGTCAAGTCCAGGTCGAAACGCGGGGCGAACCATACAGAGTGGGCATCTGCCATTGCATGAACTGCCGCAAGGCCCATGGCGCCCCTTTTAACTTCTACGCAGTCTTTCCGCCTGAGGCCGTCACGGTTTCGGGCGCGGTGATAGCCTTCGCGAGCACAGAGCAGGTCCGGCGTTACTCCTGCAACACTTGTGGGTCACCCATTTACTCGACCTACTATCGCGAGGACGAATTCTACGTTCACCCAGGCTCGTTCGATGAGATCGGAGCCTTCACACCCACCTACGAACTCTGGACGAAACGCCGGGAGCCCTGGCTTCCCGCGCTCCGAACCTGCGTGAGCCAATTTGACGAAGACCGGGCCAAATGGACCCGTCACGAGCCCAAATGAAATGGGTTTGGGTCTTCCGCGCAACTAGTCCCTAGTTGACGCCTGGGCAATTGAGAGCCCATGAAAGACTGCATGAACGAAGCCACGAGTCCCAAACCCGCCGAAACTGTCTCGGTCGGCGATGTGAGGTTCGGCAACACGCTGCCGCTCTCGCTGATTGCTGGCCCTTGCGCGCTAGAGAGCCGCGACCACGCACTCGAAACCGCCGCCGCTATCAAGGAAATCGCCGAAAGGCGCGGCGTGGGACTCGTCTACAAATCCTCATTCGACAAGGCAAACCGGACAAGCCTCTCCAGCGCGCGAGGCCCTGGGTTGAAAGAAGCGCTGCCCATCTTCTCGGAGATTCGCGAGACACTCGGATTACCGGTCATCACGGATGTCCATGAACCCGATCAATGTGCCGCTGCAGCTGAAGCGGTGGATATACTGCAGATACCCGCGTTTCTCTGTCGACAAACGGATCTACTTGTCGCGGCGGCCAAGACCGCTAAGGCCGTCAACGTGAAGAAAGGACAGTTCCTTGCTCCGTGGGATATGCGTCATGTGGTGGCGAAAGTTGTGGGCGCAGGGAACCCCAATGTCCTCGTAACGGAGCGCGGCGCCTCGTTTGGTTACAACACGCTCGTCTCCGACATGCGGGCATTGCCGATCCTGGCAGAGACGGGTGCTCCGATCATATTCGATGCAACCCATTCCGTGCAGCAGCCTGGCGGGCAGGGCGGCACCAGCGGTGGTGAACGGCGTTTCGTGCCGGTGTTGGCGCGAGCCGCAGTGGCCGTCGGCGTAGCCGGCGTATTCATCGAAACACACCAAGACCCCGACGCAGCGCCGTCGGATGGACCCAAT
>NZ_JBZMXT010000083.1:0-9198 GCF_058506495.1 Methyloceanibacter sp.
GTAATGCCCTGGAATGGTCATACCGAGCCTGTAGCAGCTACACCATGGCAGACTCCGCAAAGTTAAAAGAAGCAATCGCATATCTGCGCGAGGAGATACCGACCCGGGACATCTCAGCGAAGCCGGTTGTCGCTCATCCGCACAACACTGTACGGATGGTGCCAGAGCGGTTGCCTGCCGCCCGCATTAAGGAACTGTCGCAACTAACGCCTGCAATTGCAGTCCTTTGGACCTTCGCGCAGTGGGTAGCCATTGGCGCCGCGATCGCTCTTTGCGTCGCATTCTGGAATCCCATTCTTTATGTATTGGCCGTTATATTCATCGGAGCGCGCCAGCATGCACTCATGGTTCTGGGCCATGATGCCTCGCATTTTCGGACGCTACGTTCGCGCTGGCAGAACGACCTTTTCGCAAACATCTTCATGATGTGGCCGACCTTTGCTTCGGTCGAAGGCTTCCGCAAATTCCATGGCACGCATCACCAATACACGAACCTCCCAGACGACGGGAATCGGCATATCTGGTACACGCATGACGCGGCGGGTGATCTTGCTCCGGACTGGCGCTATCCCAAAACGCGTAGGGGTCTCCTTTGGGTCTTGCTGCGGCGCGCGGCGCTGTACACAGGATTATTCTGGATCGTGCGCGGGTTGATCGGATCGACGCTGATTCCGTCGCCAGGCTGGATGCGTGCGGCGAGATTGACTTTCTATGCGGCCGTCGCGCTTGCCCTGACCTATTTCGGAATCTGGTACGAGTTTTTACTTCTCTGGATTGTACCGTTCTGCACTTGGCACATCGCAGCCCAGTATATGAGGCTGATCTGCGAGCACAGTGCTGTCGAAAGCGACGAGGAAGAGTACGCGATTACGCGCACGACCATCCCGACCCTGCTCGAACGCATTTTCATCTTGCCCTGTAACATTGGCTACCACATCGAGCATCACTGGTATCCCAGCGTGCCGTTCTACCGTCTACCGGAATTGCATCGTGAGCTGATGAATCGAGAGGGCTTCCGCAAGAATGCCGACGTGCGGCGCTCCGTATTCGCATCACTTGGTGCCTGCGTTAAACCAGCGACCTCCTCCCAACCCGGCGCCGTCGGCGGCCAAGCTTAGGGATCCCCTGAGCCAAGGCCGACCAAGAGTGTCAAAACCGACAACTCGGCCATCTCCGCACTTGCGATGACGACGAAGCCGAGGCAAAGCTTGAGGCCCGCACGCCGCGCCCAACTCTCGCGGCTATTCTCCTTGGAGCACATTCAGGATTTCCCGGAGCCGATCCATGCGCGCAGTTCAGTTTGACGAGTTTTCCGGATTAGACGCCCTCAAGCTTGCAGAAGTCGCCGATCCCGAACCAAAGGCGGGGGAGGTTATTGTCCGGGTCACGTCTGTCGGTCTGAACTTTTTCGACACGCTCGTTCTGCGCAACCGCTACCAGTTCACTCCAAAACTTCCTGCATCACCTGGCGGCGAAATCGCCGGCGTCATCGAGGCGCTTGGTGATGAGGTCGCCGATCTCGCCGTGGGTCAACGGGTCATGGCCTATGTAGGCGGAAATGGGTGCCAGGAACGGATGGCCATCAAAGCCGCAAGCGTCATCCCAATTCCGGACGGCGTTAGTGAAGATGTCGCTGCAGGCGTCTCGATCACGTACGGAACCGCGATACATGGCTTCAAAGACCGGGCGGGGTTGCAGCCGGGTGAGAGCGTTGCCGTTCTGGGTGCGGCCGGTGGCGCCGGGTTGGCCGCTGTTGAGATCGCGAAATTGATGGGTGCGCATGTCATCGCGGTCGCCTCATCGGAGGAAAAGATCGCGCTGGCTGTTCAGTACGGAGCCGATGATGGTATCGACTACCGGAATTGCGATCTCAAAAAAACGCTGAAGCAGCGAACAGCGCCGCATGGGCTCGACGTGCTCTATGATTGTGTGGGCGGCGATGCAGCCGAGCCGTCACTTCGTGCGCTTGGGTGGAAGGGACGTTACCTTGTTATCGGCTTTGCCTCCGGCGATATCCCGCGGATGCCACTTAACCTCGTGCTGCTCAAGGGTTGCGACATTCTCGGCGTCTTTTGGACTGCGTTCGTCGATCGCGAGCCGGAGGCGCATCGAGCGAATACGTTGCAAGTCTTGAATTGGTGCCAAGAGGGACGGCTAAAGCCCCATATACATCAGACGTTCCCGCTGGCCGAAACCAAGGATGCTCTGAGGGTCATCCAGGAGCGCAAAGCCAGCGGCAAGGTGATTATTCGCCCCCAAGAGTAAGGCTTCTTGGCGATCGCGTCGCTAGCGCTGCGCGTTTGAGGCCGTGTCCGACAATTGCTTGTCCAAAGCGCGCGCGGCCGCTGCTCTGTGGACCGGTGTGATGTTCGCGGAAACCAGGCCTATGACCGCGGTTAGAAGTGCCATGTCGTCGGCAAATCCGAGGCCCGCGACAATGTCCGGAATGAGATCGATCGGCATGATGAAGTAGGCCAGGGCCGCAAGAAGCATCCCGCGCACACGCATCGGTGTGGCCGGATCCATCGCGCAGTAATAGGCCGCAACGAGATCCTCCACGAACGGGATGTGGCCAGCAACGCGCCTTAGCTTCTTCCAGAAGTCCCGGCGTACTCTTTGCTCGCGCTTAAGGATCGTATCTGCAGATACTTCCCGTCCCATTGCGGCCTCGCGGAGATCGGCCGCGTCTTCGAATGCGGTCATGGTTCACTACCTATTTGGGCTGATGCATTTGAACATAGCCGCTGTAGACATGGGGTTTTTTGGTCCATTTCTCAAGAGTCGCCGCTACGGCCGGTCCCTTGAACTGTCGAACGTCCCATGCGAAGGAGCGCTATGACCGGCCAAGATCTCGATAACAAACACGGCGCAAAGGCTGAAACGGTGCGGCACCGATTGCTGTTCGCTTGCCTTGGTAACATTTGCCGCTCGCCTATGGCCGAGGGCATCTTCCGCCGTGTGGCCGAAGAGGAAGGGCTGGCGCATTTGTTTGATCTCGATTCGGCGGGAATGGGCGATTGGCACAAAGGTCAGGCGCCTGACCACCGTGCGCAGAAGGCGGCGCTTGCCCGCGGGGTCGATATATCCGGTCAGTCCGCGCGCAAGGTGGAGCTTGAGGATTTCGAGGAGTTCGACCTCATCCTGGCCATGGATGGCTCGAACATTGCTGATCTCGAAGATATTGCCCCGCATGGCGCGCGCCAGAAGATCAGGCGCTTCTTGGACTTTGCCCCTCACGTGCCTGAGCAAGATGTGCCCGATCCCTATTATGGCGGAGAGGCAGGTTTTGACCACGCGCTAGACCTGATCGAAGCAGCTGCGAAGGGCTTGTTTTCAGAGCTCACGCAGAAGGACGGCGGTCCGTCGCAGAGCTAGCGATCGAGTTTAGGAGTCGATCCCGTAGGCCTGCAGCTGGTCGACTTCGTATACGCCATAGTTGTCGTCCTCTTCGTCTTCGAGATCGTACGCCGCCTCGACGACATAGGGTCCGCCGCCGACCGAGTCGCGGGACGAATACAGGACAAAGCGCGTGACAGTGAAGCTGTCCGAAACCAAGCCAACATTTTGTAGGTAAGCCGCGACCGCATCGGGACGTGTGCCGCGCAGGCGCGCGATGGTCACATGAGGTTTGAAGTTGCGCCGTTCTGGCGGAAGTCCCGCTAGCCGTGCGGCCGCGTCGCACGCATAGTGAAGCGCATCGACCTCGGGTGAGGGTTCGGCGCTTGCGAAAATTGTGCGGGGCTTCTTGCCGCCAAAGCTGTCGAGGCCGTTCAGCTTAAGCCGGAACGGCACGGCGAGAATATCGCCCAGTGCGTCCGTGAAATGACGGGCTGTCGCGCCGTCCACGTCGCCAACAAAGCGCAGCGTGAGATGATAGTTCTCCGGGTCGATCCATCGGGCCCCATTGAGCCCCGCGCGAAGCATCGAAAGACGATCGGCAATGCTCCTCGGTATCTCTATTGCGGTGAACAACCTGGGCATGACCGAATCAACATGTTTCTACGAACCAGAGTCTCACGGGCAAGGGTTAGGGTAGTCAAGGTGGATCTTGTCAATGTCCTCAAGAACGGCCTCCGGCAAAGTCACGTCGGCGGCGTCGATATCGGTCTCAAGCTGCCTCGTCGTGGTCGCTCCTATGATGACCGACGTCATGAACGGGCGTGACATAGCGTACGCAATTGCCATTTGAGAGGGGTCGAGACCATGCTGGCGAGCCAGAGCCACATAGGCCGAGATCGCATGAGGGCCGTTTCCCTGTTCGTATCGGCCAAGCCGGTTGAAAAGCGTTTTTCGCGCGCCGGGCGGTAAGGCGCCGTTCTCGTACTTGCCACTCAAGTAGCCTTGGCCAAGCGGCGAGTAGCCCAAAAGGCTGATCTGTTCTTCGTGGCTGATCTCGGCGAGGCCGACTTCGTAAGACCGGTTGACAAGGCTGAAGGCGTTTTGGATGGACTCTACACGCGGCAGCTTGTGTTGCTCGGCAAGCTTGAGAAAACTCATGACGCCCCAGGGGGTCTCGTTTGAGAGCCCAATGAAGCGCACTTTGCCGCTCGAAACGAACTCACCGAGCACCTCCAGAATTTCTTGAATATTGTGAGCGTCATCGCCTAGGCGGCGATACTCCAACCCCTCGAAGACCCGAATGGGCCGGTCAGGCCAGTGAAGCTGATAGAGGTCTACATAGTCCGTTTGCAGCCGCCTCAGGCTCTTATCGAGGGCCTCGCGCATCTGTTCCGGAGTCTGTCGCGCGTGAATGGGCTCGTCGCGCAGCCAGTCGATAACGGAGCTACGCCCAGCCACCTTCGTCGCGATCAGCACTTTATCCCTAGCCTTTCGCGACGTGAGCCATGTCCCGATGATCTCTTCCGTGGCGCCTTGCGTGGCCGCCTTTGGCGGGATTGGGTAGATCTCCGCGGCATCAAAGAGATTGATCCCCCTATCGAGCGCGAAGTCCATCTGCTCGTGCCCCTCGGCTTCCGTGTTTTGTTCACCGAAAGTCATGGTCCCAAGCGTGAGCGCGCTGATCTTCAACCCTGTCCGTCCAAGCTCACGATATTCCATGGGATCTCCGTCTTCTCTTTGTGCGCAATCGACGTCGCGTAGCACGCAGTCATTGGCGCCCGGCGGCGGAGCATATCGCGCGCGGCCGCTAATCTAGTTCGGTTCGGATAGTTCGCTTCAGTCCTTGCGCCTATTGCTGGGCTCACAATCGGCGCGCTGCGCCTCTTCGCACGCCCGGGAGCTGATGGCATATTGCCCGGCTAAGATGGCAGCGTTTGCGTTGTTCTAATCCCGCCAACTTTCTCAGCCTCAATGGCAGCTTCCTCGCTTGCGAACATGTATGTGAACACGAGCCAAAGAACAAAAGCGGCAATAACAAAGATCGCTACAGCTTTGCCGAAAGCGCCGAAAGATAGAGGCATGAATGAAAACTCATATCAGGTTTGTTCTGGGTCGCAGCTGAGCCGCACTCAGCTCTCGGGTCCGGACACTAGCGCAACAGGCCAAAGAGGATCAATGAGGTCAAAAAACGGACTTGAGTGGCCGAGCGTCCTGGTAGACACATGCTTGCGAGAACTTGCCGAGGGCCGCACGACCTCGGCATTAGTTAGGGGTATGGCCTTATGACGGACAAGCAAGAAGACCTGATAGCGGCTCTCGACGCCTTGGAAGACGCCGTCGAGCGACCGGATCGGCCTCTCGATTCGTTGCTTTCTGAACTCGCGACGCTGCTCTTGGGATTCTCGCGCGATTCATTTCAGCGCCCTCGGGTCCATCGTATGCTGGGCATTGTCTACGGCCATTTGGGCCGCGACTCGGATGCGGTCAAGGAATTGCACGACGCGAGGGAGCTCGCAAAGACCCTGTCGCCGCCCAATTACCGTGAGCTCGGCCAGGTCGCGCGTGCCCTGTCCGCGATTTGCGCCGCCTCGGGGGAAGACCGGCTTGCCAGGGATGAATTGGTCTCAGCTCTAACATTTACAGCGGTTGCTGGCCAACCCGAAGAGGTCGTGAGGCTTGTTGAGGACGTGGCCCATAGTGAGCTCAACGCGCGGCGGTTCGAGAGTGGCGCGCTGCTCTTAGGCTTTCTTCTGTCGGAAAATGATCGGTTCACAGTGCCTGACTACGTTGTTAACCGCGCTCGCGTTGGTCTCATTCAAGCGTTGAATGCGCTGGGTCGGCACGACGAAGTTCCCGCGCACGTCAAGGTATCCCACACAACCTTGAGGGACGACGACAGACGGCTTCGCTTCTTAACCCAGATTGAGGCTGCTCGAGCGAGTGCCGGACTGGGCCGTCACGATGAGGCGGAAGGCGCGTTACTTGTGGCAGAGAACTTCCTTCCCGAGGACGCTACAGCCGCAGATCATTCCGAGTTCATCGAAGCCGTGACGGAGCTACAAGAGCTGCGGGCTGATGAATCGGCTGTCCAGAGTCTCGAACATCTTGTTGCGCAGTATACAGAGCAGAATCAGCCGACTCGCATCATTGTCGCCTGCCGGGCCTTAGCAAGTGTGCTCTTGAAAAGGGGCGATCTGCCGGGCGCGTTACGCGCGCTCGGTCGCGCACTTCGGTCTGCGGTCGAAGCCAATCTTGGAGTGGCTGGTGCGTTACGGACGGAAATCTCGCGACGTGCTGGTGCAGACCGCCTCGTCGACCTCAAAGGGTCAAAGAGCCTGATTGGGTTGAACGATGAGCCTGATCTGCGCTTTGTGAAACTGCGCCCGTTGGGTCAAGCAAGTGCTGGCGATAGCGTGCTGGCGTTGGACATGACCGACGGCCAAACCCTCTCGTTGAGGAAGTTGGATCTCAGCAGTTTAGGAGAGAAGCAGCGCGAAGCTGTGTTAGCTGGCGAGCGTCGCGCATATGCGACTCTATCAACTACGCACGACGACCAAGTTGCGAAGATTCGCGATATGCGTCTCACGCCTGACGGCCAACTATACACCCTGCAACTTAGACCGGAGGGGCCAACGCTACGTGATCTTTTCACCGCCGGGTCGGATCCTGCGCAGATGCTTTCCCTCTTGGCAGGAACTGCTGGTGCCCTCAGTGTACTGCATAGGCGCGACCTAATGCACCGCGACCTTACCCCCGATCACGTCGTCATCGGGCGCGACAACCACGGCAAAGAACTGCCGATTTTGATCGAGATTGGCTTGGCTCCCGTCGCGGCGGCGTCTGGGATTGCCGGCTACCCCGGTGTGCCGCCTTACGTGGCCCCGGAGCAGGTAGCAGGTGAGGACGTCGATACGAGCGCCGATATCTATGCCCTCGGACAGATGATCGCCGAGCTGTGGGGCGGGCGAGTTCCGGCCCGCGCGAATTTAGGCCGCTTGTGGAAGCGGGATGGCGCGGACCAAATGCCGCGCGATATCGGCGATCTCGTGCGGGCTATGACGGCGTCGGACCCCAGCCGCCGTACCACTGATCTTGGCGATATCGTAGAGGTCCTTAAAGCGCAGCTGGATCAGGGGGACCCTGATGGGCCTCCGGACTAAATTAAACACCGCGCCGTTGGCGTCCTTAGGCTAGCTATCTAAGGAATAGGCTTCCTCAGGTGGCTCGAGTGTCTATGCGCTATAACTGAGCGCGGGATTCGCCGCGTTGAAACCCCAGGCAAAGATATAGCGCTAGTAAGCCGACCGCACACATCCACCAGGTCTGCCACATACCCCACGCGAAAGCTGCGATCAGAGCAAAGGTAGCAAAAGCTGCTGCTGCGTAAGGGTGTAAGTCCCTGGGCAACGTTTCAGCACGCAATATGACCAGCGCGCCTGCGAGTGCGAACAAGGCCGCGCCCACAGCCCCTAGTTCGAACCAAGTTTGCAAATAAAGGCTGTGAGTGTGATGGCCCGTTGTTCGGTAAATCGTGACATCTCCAGCCTCCTTTCGAATTCGGAACCCCTCTTTTTGTGCCGGCGTCAGCACTTTCCGGGACGCTACACCAATCTCTCGCGTAGAGTTCACGCCGATTCCAAGCCAAGGGTGTTCGAGCGTCCTCTCTGCTGTGTAGTCCCAAAGGACAACCCGCGCTCTAAACGAGTAAGGTAGTGATGGATGTGCATGTAAGCCGGCATCGTGAGCTAGAAAGCTCGCAGGAAGCACAAGCAAGAAGGCAAGGCACCACAATACCGATAGCATTCGTAAGACGACTCTACTCCACTTGTAAGCCAGTGCGAAAACGATGGCGGAGCCAAGGAGAGCCATTTGAGAGGAACTGTGCTCCGATGCAAACACAACAAAGGCAGTTGCGGTGAAGAACAGAGCGCCTATGGCCCACTTGCGCCTGTGGTCGGGCGTTGCGGTCAGCATCAGGAGTGCGGGCCATAAATTGAACATAGCGATTGCCACACCCTGATTTAGAGTGTTCAGATTGACTCGGGTGACGATATTGTCGGCGAGCTCAATACGTTTGGTGTTGTCGGGTCGGATCGCGGGGAATGTGTTATATGCTCCCCGCGTGATCGCGTTGTCCGTAAAGACTTCAATGAGGAGATAGACGATCGCGAGGCCTGCACCAACGATGAAAGCGATGCTGAAGGCGCGACTTTGTGGCTCGGTCAGCACGCCAACGGCTGACCGCACGAGGAGAATTGCCAAAACTAGACCGAGCAAGATGGCGACTTTGGCCAGAGCAGAAGCAGGATTCCATGACCAGGTGGCATTCAGGAAAGCGTAAAGAGAAAGTGCAAGACAGGCAGCCAGCGAGGCGCTTGGTGAGATCGCTTTCCACAAACGCGGGCTATGCCACATCGCCGCGCTTATCAACACGACAACTAGCAAAGGAAGAAAAACCGTCGTGAGCTTTGGTGCTATTGCGGTGCCTAAAGGAGCAAGAAGAAATACGATGGCAGCTGATTGACGAAACGCGTCGTCTTGGCCCTGTGTAGTCACGCGTGTATCCCTCGCGAAAGTCTGATCGAGCCCCGGGCCCACCGACAGTACTGCATGCCACGGCTATGGCAGCGATGGGCCAAATGATTTGAGAGTTTGTAGTTCAGGGAGCCGTGGATTGTGAAGAGCCCACGGTTGAACTATTGCTCTGACAGCCAAACGATTTCTCGCCACTGCAATGGGTCCGACGGTAGAGCCGGCGCTATGCGAAGAATAGGTGAATCTTGGCGTGTGAATGGGCGTTCAATTGTCAGAATAGTTGATCATTTAGATGTGCGGAATAGCAGGCTTTCTCGATCCGGA
>NZ_JBZMXT010000084.1:0-9057 GCF_058506495.1 Methyloceanibacter sp.
CGATGACTATCTCCATCGGTCGCCGTTGTTCTCCATTGTGCGTGCCGAGTAGAGCCTTTTGCAAATCGCGAAACCAAGCCATCAAATTGCAAAGATGGCCCGCGCACGAGACCGCAGCTTTTCAGCTAAACCACTGAAAATCATCGATTAGTCAGGCTGGCACGGCCTTTGAAACTATGACGGCAGTTTTAGTCATCAAAGGCTTTGGCCATGCAAGTTCTGACAGAGATCGATGATTTTCCTGGATTCGGGTTTGCGCCGCTGGCGCCTGCGCGAAGCACCGAGAGTGATCCCCGGATTGCCGAAGCCGTACGGCTGATTGGCAGGGTTGGCGGACACAAGGTGGGCTTTATCGGCTTGGCTTGTGCACCGTGCACGGACGGTTCCTACCAAAGTCCGGTTCTCGAAGTCATGCAGCGGTTGGCGGAAAGTGATCACGAGGTGGCGGCCTTCGATCCGATCATCTACCTCCTGACGGATCGGGTCTCGGTTGGGACGGGTTCGCTGTGCGCTAGTGCCGATAAGGTCATCGATTGGTGCGAGACGCTTGTGGTCACCTACCATAGCAGAGGCCTGCAGACGGCGATCGCTTCACGCCGGGGCCGCTGTCATCTCATCGACCTAGTAGACCTTTTTGCCGAGCAGACTCGCCTTCCGGCACGTGCGAACCGCGCGACCCGGTGCCGGCTCTCTCACAAGACCCATTGAGACGGGGTGCCTCCATGAAAACGCGACACACAGTTACACTGCGCTACGTTGCCGTCCTCGCGATCGTCTTGATCCTTGGCATGGTGCCGATCCTATTCAACTTCGTCGTAGATCCCTTCAACATGAACAGGCTTGTCGATTTGGACCTCGACAAGAAGGAGATCAGCGTCAAAGCGCACTATCCCCTTTACAAGATGATCGAGTACCCGCGTAAGCGCGGCACGCATGTCGTCCTTGGGGACAGTCGAAGCCGCGCGCTTCAGGACAGGTATTTCGACGAGACGGGTTTCTCTGGCGCCTACAACTTTGCGTATGGCGGCGCGACGATTCCGGAGATTCACAGCACGTACGAGTACCTGCGTGAAAACGCGGATGTCAAAACACTGATCGTAGGGGTTCCGCTGAGAACCTTCGGTGTAGGCCATCGCGGCGACCTAAATAGGGTCCCAGAGGCGATCAGGTTGGCCAATGCACCGATGCGCTATTACGCGAGCTGGTTTGTTGCAAAGACCGGTTGGGCGAATATCGACGATCGTTACGGTGAGACACTTCAGAAACTAGGACACCTCGTTCCGAGCCTAGTCGCGAGTGCCGAGGCCGATGAGCGTCAGTCCTTAGACGACATGCTCGGCGAGAGGATCTGCAAGAAATGTTTATTGCCGGAAGCGAAGACCTCGCGCGACCTTTCTGGAAAGCTGAAACGGTATAGTTTGGGGCTCGGTCCTTGGGCGACGCTCTGGGAAGAGAAGAGACTTGTCAGGAGCTTACCGGGCAAGTTTGCTCGCCAGGTCAGCAAGAATGCAACGAATGACTGGCGGCGGTTCACGTTCTCCGATGAGTTATGGGAGAAGATAGCGGAGATCGCCGCATGGTGCGATCGGGAAGGGATCGAGCTCTACTTCTTCATCCCCCCAACAATTGCGGAGATGCAATACCGCATCACCGATTTCGGCCTCTCGGACATCAACCACACCTACCGAGCGCGCCTAGCTCAGTTTGCACCCGTCGTCGATCTGGATTTCGACAATCCGCTCACGCGAGACTTGGAGAACTTCAACGACGCCTACCACTTCGATAGCGGTGTGGCGCGGGCAATCGTTCATGAGTTCGCGCGGCTGATGTCATCGCGCAAGCAGCGTCAGGAGCTGACGCCGCCGCGCGACGACCTGGTCCGCTGTCCGATCGACAGCGAGGACAAGGCCTCGGTGAAGACCCATGGCCGACTGACACTGCGTGAAGGGGTCAATTGCCGGATCTGGAGTATTTCTGATGCCTAAGACCAAAATCCAATTGGGGATTATTGCGGCGCTCGTTGCGATTTTTCTCGGCTTCTCCGTTGCGTACATTCTTGGGGAAACGACCCAAGGACCAGAAGCCGTCCTGACTGCACGGAAGGACCCCGACGCCGAGGAACGTCTTGAAAAGGCGCGCGACTTTCAGAAGGTCAAGAAGTGGGCCAAGGCCAACGACCTGCTGCGGGCTCTGGCGGACGAGGGTCACCCTGTCGCCATGTACCATCTTGCCCGAGCCTACAAATACGGCTGGGGCGTCGACACTGATCTAGAGACTGCGCGCGATTGGCTCATTGAAGCCGTTCGCTACGACTACGTCTACCGAGGCGAGACGGCATACGAAATCGGGCGCCTGTATCAGCAATCCATTGGTAAGGACTGCGATGCGATAGCCGTCGAATGGTTCGAGAAAGCTCTCACGTGGGACTTTAAGAAGGCGCACGTTCAGCTTGCCTATCACTACCGATATGGTCTCGGCGTCAAAAAAGACGTTGACCGTTCTCTGGATCATTATGAGCAGGCGGCAATCGCTGGCTATCCGACCTCCACGATCAAATATGCGCTGTGGCTTCTGAAAGGTGGCAGCGGCGTCGAAGCGGATGATGAGAAGGCGCGCTACTGGGGCCGTCGCGCGGCCGACGGTCTAGTGACAAAAGCGAATGATGGCTCGGGCAGTGCCTCAAAGACGCTCGGTCGCCTCTATCGAGATGGCGTCTTCGTGAAAATGGATTGGTTTGAATCAGAGCGGTGGTTCCGGCGGTCAGCCCGCCTGGGCGATGTCGGAGGCATGCATGAGTTGGCACTACTTCTATTGCGGGACTCTGAAGACGAAGACCGGTCCAAGGAAGGGGTGGAATGGCTGCGTATGGCATCCGAGCTCGGACACGGCGGTGCCATAACGGATCTCGGGAGGTTGCACCTCAAGCAGTTCCTTGGACTGTCCGACCTCGAGGCGATCGGCCTGTTCGAGCGCGGTGTCGCACTGCAGCACCCCGGTTCAATGGAAGAGCTGGCGCGGCTACTGGCTGAAGGCCGGCTGGTCGAAAAGGACACCGCTCGAGCGCTCAAGCTTTCGCGGGACGGCGCCAAATTGGGTCACAAGGGATCTCAATCGCTGCTGTCGGAGCTCAAAGCGCAAGCTCAGCATTCACCCATCGAAACAGACAAATCTTAAGACACTAGCGGCGCGAGGCGCCCACACGCATTCGGAGGCGGAAGACAATGGTTTTTAGCTCGCTGGAATTTATCTACCTGTTCCTCCCGGTCACGTTGGCCGGGTTCCTGATCCTGCGTCACTTCGAGTCCGAGCGCGGTATTATCGCGTGGCTGATCGGTGCATCGCTCTTTTTCTATGGCTGGTGGAATCCCTGGTACCTGGTTCTTCTCATCGGCTCTGTTTTCGTCAACTATGGGCTTCACCGCCTCCTGATACGGGATAAGAACCGTTGGATCTTGGGACTAGGCATTGCCGGCAACCTACTAGTTCTCGGCTACTATAAGTATGCCGACTTCTTCGTATCGAACGTGAATGCATTGACCGGACTTGACTTCGCGCTCGCTGGGGTCGCGCTGCCGCTCGCGATCTCGTTCTTTACGTTCCAGCAGATTTCGTTTCTGTACGACACTTATCGTGGTGAACTGGTGGAGTGCGATTTTCCTCGTTACGCGCTCTTCATCGTGTTCTTTCCACAGCTCATCGCAGGGCCGATCGTTCTGCAGAAGGACACTATCCCGCAGTTTACGATGCCCGTCTTCCAGAACCGGTTGGGCGTCAACTTGTCAGTCGGTCTGACACTATTCGTGATCGGCTTGTTCAAGAAGATCGTCTTGGCGGATGGCGTGGTGCCCTACGTGTCGACCGTCTTCGGCCTTGCCGAAACGACGGAGGGCGTGCCCGTCGAGGCTGCGTGGATCGGCGCGCTTGCCTACACATTCCAGATCTATTTCGATTTCTCGGGTTATTGCGACATGGCTCTCGGCATTGCGCGCATGTTTGGGATCCGTCTGCCGATCAACTTTAACTCCCCTTACAAATCTGGAAGCATCATCGAGTTTTGGCGCCGCTGGCACATCACTCTCTCCCGCTTCTTGCGCGACTATCTCTATATCCCACTCGGCGGCAGCCGCCGCGGGGCCGGGCGCCGCCATCTCAACCTAATGGCCACGATGGTCCTGGGGGGGTTGTGGCATGGCGCAAGCTGGACGTTCGTTGTGTGGGGGGGATTGCATGGCCTGTATCTCACCGTGAACCATGCCTGGTCGCGCTATTGGGGCGCCTCGTCACGACCGGACTGGTTGCCGGCGTGGCTCAGCCGCGGGCTCGCGCAGGCGCTTACACTTCTGGCCGTTGTCGTCGCCTGGGTCTTCTTCCGCGCCGAGAGTTTTGGTGGAGCAAGCAACATCCTCGCTGGCATGAGCGGTACATCGCAACCACTTGAGCCCAAACTCTGGGAATCGCTATCTCAGGGTACGATGATGATTTGGTTGCACTTGGCTGCGCTGGCTGCGGTTGTCCTGATGTTACCCAACTCAATTGAGATCGCACGCCGATATGGGCCCGTCCTTGCGGACGGCGCGGAGTCGGTGAAGAATTCATCACTCGGGCAACATGTCGCTTGGCGCCCATCGCCGGCCTGGGCGGCAACGATGGGGCTGGGCTTCTTTGTGGCCTTGATCCAGCTCTACCGGATGGAAGACATTACGGAGTTCATCTACTTCAATTTCTAGGCTTTAAGGCCAAGGAGTGCTCGATGGGGCGCAAGGAATGGACGGTCGTTTCGGCAGAAGAAGTTTACCGGAACGACCGGGGGTTGATCGTCAGCCGTGAGGAAATTCAGCTCACCGACGGCCGGACCATTCCGGACTTCTTCCAGGTCCAAATGCCGAGCCACACGACCATCTACGCCACGACGGAAGACAGCCTTGTGGCCTGCATTCATCAGTACAAGCACGGTCCGCGCAAGGTGGCGCTCACTCTGCCGGGTGGCTTGATCGATCCGGGCGAGGATCCTCTTGAGGCCGCAAAGCGAGAACTGTTGGAGGAGACAGGCTTGTCGTCCAATACCTGGACCGCGCTCGGAAGCTTCACGATTTCAGGCAATCAGGGCGTCGGCACGTCCCATCTTTTCCGAGCGGACCGTGCCGAGATCGTCCGTGCACCGGACTCGGGAGACCTCGAAGACATGGAACTCCAATTCATGTCGCTCGAAAGTGTTTTGACGGAACTGCAAGCCGGCAGCTTTCCGATCATCAGCCATGCCACTGCCATCGCTCTGGCGAACTTGAAGCGCTAATGCGCTTTGCGCTGCCTTGCGAATTGCAGTTTGCAATGGGGATCTTTGCAGTTGGCAATTCGCAACAGAGTCCGAAAAACCGGTCTCCGAATAACCTGCTGATTATATTATACAAAATCTGGCATGCCGCTTGGCACGGCTCTTGAGTTCTAGGCCTCAGGAACAACTGAACCTGAAGGCAAGATCATGAACGACTTAGCTCGTAACTTCGAACTCTATGAATCAGTAGACGCGGCAGTCGTACGGCCGGTGCTCCGTCACCTCCCGTCCATCTCTGTCATTGGCCTGGGCTATGTCGGTGCGGTTTCGACCGCGTGTTTGGCAAAGCTCGGTCATACTGTGATCGGCTGCGATGTCGATGAGATCAAGGCCAACCAAATCGCACGCGGCGAGTCGCCCATACACGAGAAAGATCTCGGGGATCTACTGAGCCTTGGTGTAGAGGCAGGTCTTGTCTCCGCGACGACCGACGTCGCCGACGCCGTGGCCGACTCTGATATGACGTTTGTGTCTGTTGGTACGCCGACATCTCCTGTTGGCGGCTGCGACTATCGCTACGTGATCTCCGCCGCGCGTGAGATTGGCAAGGGGATCGCCCGCAAGGACGCTTATCATGTCGTCGTGATGCGTTGCTCGATCCCGCCCGGAACCACGCTGAATGTGATGGTCCCGGAAATCGAGGCAGCATCGGGACTGAAGATGGGTGAAGACTTTGGTGTGTGCTTCAATCCAGAGTTCCTGCGTGAAGGAACCGCGATCGCCGATTTCGACAACCCACCCAAGACGGTCATCGGTGCCAATGACGAGCACGCGGCCCGGATGCTGGCGAATGTGTATGCGCCAGTCGATCCCGAAGCGATCGTTACCTCGATCGAAGTCGCAGAGATGGTCAAGTACGTCGATAATGTTTGGCATGCTGCCAAGGTCTCGTTCGGCAACGAAGTAGGCCGCATCTGTAAACCCCTTAAGATTGACAGCCACAAGGTCATGGACATCTTTGTCCAGGACACCCAACTCAACCTCTCGCCGTACTACCTTAAGCCGGGCTTTGCCTATGGCGGCTCGTGCCTGCCGAAGGAAGTGCGCGCCGTGGCGCACTTGGCCGATCAGCTTGGTGTCAGTGCGCCGCTTATCTCGTCGCTTGGTGTGACAAACGCTCAGCAGATTCAGTCTGCTGTCGACATGCTACGCGAGGACGGTTCCGCGCGTGTGGGTTTCCTCGGCTTGGCGTTTAAGTCGGGGACAGACGATCTGCGCGAGAGTCCTATTCTGGAAGTCGTCAATGCCATGCTCTCGGAGGGCCGCGACGTGAGTGCTTGGGATCCGGCCATCAACGCCGAAACCCGCATTTCGAACCAATTCGACTATGTGCGGCACATCTATCCGCATCTCGAACCTGTGGTGGATGCGCTACCGACTATGCTGTCGTCCAGCCCGCTTTCGGTGTTGGACCAATCCGACGTCGTGGTGGTCACCCAGTCGACTGATGCCATCCGCAGGGCTGTCGCAGCTCGGCTCGGCCGGGCACGGATCATCGACTTAGTGCGTCTCTTCCCTGAGGTGCCGGATGCCGACGGCTACACCGGGATTGGGTGGTGAGCTGGTCTCTCGAATAAGGGACAGCAATACTGAGTAGAGGAATATGAATGTGAGTTTCGGCACTGACGTCGGCTGAGCGACTCTGGCGCTCAAGCGACGTCGGCTGTCGGACTTTACGCGCCTTTATCCAGCCGCAGGAGAGGGCGGCGTTTACGCGTAAGGCGGAGTTTTCCAAACAGCGATCTGATGTCGGTTCCCTCCCTGTCCGCCGCGTTAGAGAGAAGGAGGTGCAATACACTGAGATGCTGGAACTTTGTCCAGGGATCGGTCGCTGCTCTCGCTGCTTTTTGGCGAAATCTCCCTGCATTTCCCACTTTAGCAGGGAGAGCCGGGTTGGCCTCAGACTGCCAGCACATCGAAAACGGCGCTGAGAAAGTCAGCTTGCGGCTATCTTGAGAAACTCGTCAACGAAACTATCTAGAGCCTCCCAATCCGTGAACTCCCGATCCGCTCCGTCTTCAGACGCGAGTCCACCCCTCATCACGATGAACTTGACGACCTGCTGTTGGAAATAGTCGTACTCGTCGAAACGGACAGCGCCGCCCAACAGGAGCGTCATGCGCGGCTGCCATCCCGTCAACAAGACAAACTGATCTACGTAGCGTTGCGCTTCAGAACGAGTTTCCTCCAGCGCCGCTGATAAGCTGACTGATATAAAGGCTGCAGGACTAGCGTTCAGGCGTTCGCTATGCGCGGTCGCGAAGTTCTTGATAACCTTCTGATGCTGCTCTTGGTGAACTGAACCGGCAAGAACAAAAGCGTGGAATTTGTCGAGGTCCAGGTGAGCATCTGGCTCCAAAGCGTCGTGAAGTTCGACTGAGTGTCCGCGGTCGGAAACGTCTTTCGCCACACGCTCGGCAATCTTCCGAGTCTGCCCCTCAGTGGTTCCATAAGCAATCAGGACATTCAAAATTGCCCCCAAACGCAGTCAACGTTCGCCGCTAGATTAGGTATGTATGCGGTGAGCATACCGATCAGGGCACAGCGTGGCCAGTGCATGTCGTGTACGTCGGATCATTGGCGGGTATTGCGATTGCCCATCCAAAAGAGAAGAGGCCCCGCGGGGGGCGCGGGGCTTCGCAGGGAAAGTGGTGGCCGAGCCATACAATGGCTCCAGGTGCCACGCTTCCTAATTATCTTTTTTATCTTTCTTATCGTCATCCTTATTCTTCTTGATGGCTCCGGCAGTCGCGCCAGCGGCAGCACCAACAGCGGCACCTGTGGCTGCTCCGGCGCCGGTTACGGCTCCGACTGCTCCGCCGACCAAACCGCCCTTTACAGCGCCCTTACCGGCACTCGGATCATCCTCAGCAATCGCAGATGTCGTTGCAAACGCTGCAAAGGGCAGCATCACGCTGAAGGTCAAGGCTCGGACTGTCTTACTCATTTGGATCTACTCCTAGGGTTTAGGTCGGATGCTCTCTACGGCGGCATCCGAGTCGTTCGAAGTTTGAGTCCGACGCATCTATGCATTCATTGAGCTAAGTCAATCCCAGCGTGCGCGTCGCCTCATCCGATATCGGTATGAACCCCGAAGTGAGAGTTCTTGTTCCCCCGAAGGAACGGAAATAAGTACGCATCAGGACTGCGTCCAGTCAGTCCTTTGCAGCGCCGAAAGAAGCTTCTTTCCGACAGTCTGAGATTGATCCGAGTCGACGGAAACAGCAAGACAAGATATGAAGCATCGACTTGCTTGCGACCGGATGGTCGCGCTTCGGGAGGAAACAAAGAATGTATCCGCGGACTTTTCTGAGATTGTTCCTCGTGTTGGGAATAGCCGTCTTAGGCGCTGTTGGCCCTGCCAAGGCCCAGACGGACAAGCCCAACATCGTCGTCATCTGGGGTGACGACATCGGTGTCGACAATATAAGCGCCTACAATCTTGGCATCATGGGCTACGAAACGCCCAACATTGACCGCATCGCCAACGAAGGCGGGATGTTCACGCACTACTACGCCCAGCAAAGCTGCACGGCTGGGCGCGCAGCCTTCATACTTGGTCAGCAGCCGTTCCGAACTGGTCTGTTGACCATCGGCATGCCTGGCTCGGAACATGGCATTCCTGACTGGGCCCCCACGCTCGGGGATCTGCTCAAGGACAAGGGCTATGCGACCGGCCAGTTTGGCAAGAACCATCTTGGCGACCGTGACAAGCATCTACCGAC
>NZ_JBZMXT010000085.1:0-8989 GCF_058506495.1 Methyloceanibacter sp.
CTCACCCGTCTGCGTTCCCTCGAACTGCCACCGTGTCGCAACGAGATCTCCCTCGGCGACCTGGGTCATGATAGCGACATCGAAGTCTGAGAAAGCCGTGTGGCATTCGGCGACAATGGCCTTCCAACCCTCGAGATCGACACCCTCAACGCCACCCACCGCAGCCGGTTCTTGATGGTTCAAATAGTTGGGCGAAAAGACATTCTCGGCTTTGCCCTTGGCATCACTCGACCAAAGCTCAAGCGATTCGCGTGTCATGCGCTTCATCTCGTCGATGGTCATTCGTAGCTCCCTGGTTGAGGTCTGAGTGTAAAGTATCGTGATGCTACGACGTTATGGGAAAAGTGATGATCGCAATCATTCTCGTCGTGCTGCTGGCCTTGCTCGTCGTGTGCGCTCTTTTTGTCTGGTGGCGCTACGATATGGACCTCGCTGATATCGCGGCCGCGAGCGTCACACCCGCAAGCGGTATCTGGCTCATCTATGACTATGGCGGGCCTCTGGCTTGGGCTGGCGGATTGCTCCTGCTCGCAATCGGCGTCTCCGCCATCTTCTATGCGATGAAGCGGCATGATCGGCAGGCAACGCGGCGCGGCCACTATCGCGACGAGCAATGACGCTAGGTGCGCATGCTGCCCTGGGCGCACCCGCCCACAAGGTAAAGCAGTGGCAAGAAGCAGACGCACTAGGGCCGGACGGACCCGCCGTTCCGCCCGGCCCTGATTTTAGCTCGCAGCCGCAACGACTGCGATCGCATCACCTAGTAAAGTGCCTTGCTCCGCCACGACGGCGTAGGGTCAACCCTGTTCAGCATGATCAGGGCCTCTGCCTTGGGAGCGCACGCCAGCACCACTCGGTTATTCTCAGTCCCATCGACGTGCATGATCTCGCCAGGCCGCAAGGCGACGCGCAGCCGTGTGGCACTGCCGAAGCTGTCGTCGGCTTCGGGCGCCAAGACGGCGCTTACGGAGCAATTGCCGCCCTCGCGCTCATAGTAGGCGACCAAACGCGACGCGCCGACGTTGACCGACAACGGCTCGTCCGGCCCGACAGGACCCAGACGCGTCTTGTTCGATTCGTTGGCACTGGCGGGGTCGGCTGTCGCAGCGAGCGACAACGCGCACGCTGCGGCAATAAGAAGAACGTTCCTGAACATCAGTATGCCTCCAATTTCAACTGACGACACAGACCGATTCGGTGTCGCGCTGTCAGCGGGAATAATGCTGCATTGCGTCATATCCATGGTGCACTGCAATGACATACTGCCGCGTGGCCTGCTGACGCAGGCGCCTTCAGGGCGAGACGGCGCGTAACGTTTATCGGGAGAGAGCCATAAACATCGTCTTATCAATGGCTTCCCGTGAAGTCTCAGACGCGAGGCGCGTCGAATGTCAGCACCTTCGGAGGTCTTAAGAGCTCTGAGCCCAACGGTGTTCGATGTGGCCGATTCGCGCTCTCGACCCGCGAAGTGCGTGCATTTTTGTGCACCTGCACAATCAGTTGGCGATGCATTGGCAAAGATCGAGCTATGCATGGACAAAGTGAAGCGACAAATGGCTCGCCATACGCCGCCACGCGCCTTGCTCCAATGCGCTTTGGTAAGCCGTACGGGACCCTAACTCAGTTGCGCCTTAACGAGGCCGCTGGCTTTGCCAAAATCCATCTGTCCTGCGTAGCGGCCTTTGAGCACACCCATAACCTTGCCCATGTCCCGCATCCCGCTCGCGCCTGTCTCCGCAATCGCCTCCGCGATTGCACTGGACATATCCGCGTCCGACAATTGCTTCGGCAGGAAATCGCGGATGATATCGGCCTCGGCGCCTTCCTGTTCGGCAAGCTCCGTACGCCCTGCCTCGGCATAGATTTTCTGGGACTCTTCGCGCTGCTTGATCATTTTCGCAAAAAGCTCAAGCAGTTGCGCGTCGGTCGCCTGCTCGGCGCCAGCGCCTCGAGCGGCAATGTCGCGATCCTTAATGGCGGCGCTGACGAGGCGAAGTGTCGACACACGACGCATGTCGCGTGCTTTGGTTGCAGCTTTCAGAGCCGCATTGATGGTCTCGCGCATGGGCACAGAGTTTGGGTGAATCTGGAAGGAAGTTTCCAACCTAATCGACGCCGGGCGATCATGCAAGCGGATTTATCGATCTAACACATTGTTCTAACAGGAAAATTTACAGCTTAGGGATTGACCGCGTCACTAAGCTGACGTAGACAACGCATCTTAAGGACGCGCGCTCCTTAAACTCGTGGTTCCCACGTCTGACTGACCAGAGCGCAACGCCCCATCGTTTGCAGCTTTCGTTTTGGCGACCACACACACCGGCCGAACATAGACAATCGCAGATGACTGACGAGCACGACACAGGGTCTTTGCAGGCTGCGCGAGCGCACGCGACGACGCCAGGAACCAAGCCTTGGGCTGAGGAAGTGCCCACGGCCCTACTCGTTCTAGCCGACGGAACCGTAATCCGCGGGCGCGGCGCGGGTGCGGCCGGCACTGCAGTCGGCGAGGTTTGCTTCAACACCGCTATGACGGGCTACCAAGAGATCCTCACGGACCCGTCCTACGCTGGGCAGATTATTACCTTCACTTTCCCCCATATCGGCAACGTCGGCGCGAATACCGAAGACATCGAAACGTCGAACCTTGCGGCCGCATCGGGCGTGAAGGGCTGTGTGCTGCGAACATCAATCACCTCCCCTTCCAACTGGCGCGCCGCGCAGGACTTCAACAGCTGGCTCGAAGCGCGCGGCATTATCGGCATCACTGGAGTCGACACTCGGGCCCTGACGGCTCTGATCCGAGAGAACGGTATGCAGAACGCCGTGATCGCGCATGCACCGGACGGCGTCTTTGACATCGATGCGTTAAAACAGGAAGCCGCGGCATGGTCGGGCATGGTCGGGCTCGATCTCGCTAAGGACGTCTCATGCGGCCAAAGCTACACGTGGGACGAAACGTCTTGGCGCTGGGGAGAAGGATACGGCCGACAGGAGTCACCGCGCTTTCACGTGGTCGCCATCGACTTTGGACTGAAGCGCAATATCTTGCGCGAACTCGCAACCGTGGGCTGCCAGGTCACGGTGGTCCCTGCGACTACAAGCGCCGAGGCAATCCTTGCGCGCAATCCAGACGGCATCTTCGTTTCAAACGGCCCTGGTGACCCCGCGGCTACCGGTGAGTACGCCGTGCCCGAATTGAAGAAGCTCATCGACAGTGGGGTTCCTACTTTCGGCATCTGCCTTGGCCACCAGCTGCTCGGCCGAGCGCTGGGAGCGGAAACGGCGAAGATGCATCAGGGCCACCACGGCGCCAATCATCCGGTCAAGGATTTTGAGACCGACAAGGTCGAGATCACGTCGATGAATCACGGTTTTGCGGTCACGCGAGACAGTCTGCCGTCGATGGTCGCCGAGACCCATACATCACTTTTTGACGGGTCAAACGCAGGCCTTAAGGTCGAGGACAAGCCGATTTTCTCGGTGCAGTATCACCCGGAGGCCTCGCCCGGCCCCCAAGATAGCCGTTACCTCTTCCAGCGCTTCGTCGATCTCATGGTCGCGCGCAAGTCATCGGCGTAGTCGCTAACGGGATGGATGCACTGCTACTTCAAACGCGCGGCATCGACCGACAAAAGATTATCGCGGTCCCGAAGAAGGAAGAGCGCGAGAATTGCTCCAAGGGTCGGCACTGCGGCCCAAAACAACAGCCCGCGCGGCCCTGCCTCCCAAGGGCTTATGAGCTTGTCGAAAGTGGAAAGTGTCGAGACCGTATGCATCACGAGCATCGCACCATAAGTCCAGAAGCGGAGGAAGCCTGCTGCGAAGGCGAGGATAATTGCGATTTGCACGAAGCCAATGATCAGAAAGGGCTGGGCTGGCAGGTCCGTGAAGTAGTAGGTCGTAAAGACCTTCTGCGCATGGACGGGGTCGATCACCTTGTCCACGGCCCAGACCAGGATGAAGGCGGCAAAGGTCAACCGCATAATCAGAAGAGAAACTTCAAGTTTCATATCCCGTTGCACAGCATTTCCGATCTTGTTTCGTATCCGTTCGACCGCAGTCCCTTAAACGGGGGGTCGCGTGTTGGAAAGACGCACTCACCATCATTTGAAGGGCCAGCCGCGTCGCCGCTTCAAATCTTTGCGCAGGAATGAGCACCAACCGAAATGCCTAAACGCGAAGACATAAAGTCCATTTTGATTATCGGCGCAGGTCCGATCGTGATTGGCCAGGCCTGTGAGTTCGACTACTCCGGAACGCAAGCCTGCAAGGCGCTGAGGGATGAGGGCTACCGAATCATCCTTGTCAATTCGAACCCGGCGACGATCATGACGGATCCGGATTTGGCCGATGCGACCTATATCGAACCCATCACACCAGAATTCGTGGCACGCATCATTGAACGGGAACGACCAGACGCCTTGCTGCCCACGATGGGTGGTCAGACCGCTCTCAACACAGCCCTGAGTCTTCAGAGCTCCGGCGTCCTGGAAAAGTTCAGCGTGGAGATGATCGGCGCGAAGGCGGAGGTCATTGACAAGGCCGAGGATCGCGAACTCTTCCGCAAAGCCATGGACAAGATCGGCCTGGAGTCGCCCAAGTCACGCCTTGCCGACGCCGGCGCTCTAAAGCGCGCGGATCGCGAAGCCTATAAGTCAGAAGTCGCGAGGATCGAGGCGGAACACTCGGATCCACAAGCCCGCTCTGAGGCGATGCTGACATTCGAAGCGGACTGGGCGCGGCACGAAAGCGAACGGCGGCGGCGCTACGTCGAGAAGGGCCTGATCGAAGCGCTCGAAGCGATGCAAGAGGTCGGCCTGCCGGCAATCATCCGCCCCTCGTTCACGCTCGGCGGCACCGGCGGTGGCATTGCCTATAATCGCGAAGAGTTTCTTGAGATCGTCGAACGCGGCATGGACGCCTCTCCTACCTGCGAAGTGCTGATCGAGGAATCGGTGCTGGGATGGAAGGAGTATGAAATGGAAGTCGTCCGAGACAAGGACGACAACTGCATTATCATTTGCTCCATCGAGAACGTCGATCCAATGGGCGTTCACACGGGCGACTCCATCACTGTCGCGCCTGCCCTCACACTTACCGATAAAGAGTATCAAATCATGCGGGACGCCTCGATCGCGGTCCTGCGCGAGATCGGCGTCGAGACTGGTGGATCGAATGTTCAGTTTGCTGTGAACCCAGACGACGGACGGTTGGTCGTCATCGAGATGAATCCCCGCGTGTCCCGCTCATCGGCGCTTGCTTCGAAAGCGACCGGCTTCCCTATCGCCAAGGTCGCCGCCAAACTCGCCGTTGGCTACACGCTCGACGAGCTTGCGAACGACATTACCGGCGGGGCTACGCCTGCCTCATTCGAGCCGACGATTGATTACGTCGTCACGAAGATACCCCGTTTCGCTTTCGAGAAGTTTCAAGGGTCGAAACCCTACCTCACCACGTCAATGAAGTCGGTCGGAGAGGCCATGGCCATTGGCCGGACATTCCCTGAGTCGCTGCAGAAGGCACTCCGTTCGCTGGAGACAGGACTCGCTGGCGTTGATGAGTACCATTTCGACGGGCTTGGCCAGGGCGACGACAAGAACGTGATCCGCGAAGCGCTCGGTACGCCGACACCGGATCGCCTCTTGAAAGTCGCCCAAGCGTTGCGGCTTGGGGTAGACCACGAACAGATCTACGACAGCTGCCGTATCGACCCCTGGTTCATCCGGCAGCTTCAAGACATCATCGACATGGAGACGCAGGTTCAGGAACACGGGTTGCCCACGACAGCCGGCGCTTTCCACAGTCTCAAATCAATGGGCTTCTCGGACGAGCGGCTTGCCATGCTCGCAGGCGTGACGACGTCTGAGGTGCGCCAAGCGCGGCACGCGCTTGATGTACGCCCAGTGTACAAACGTATCGACACCTGCGCTGCGGAGTTCAAGTCACCGACGGCGTACATGTATTCAACCTACGAGGCGGGCTTCGCTGGCGGCGAGTCGTGCGAGTCGCGGCCGAGTGCCGCGGACAAAGTCGTTATTCTCGGAGGCGGTCCTAACCGGATCGGCCAGGGGATCGAATTCGACTACTGCTGCTGCCACGCAGCCTTCTCCCTGTCGGCCGCTGGATTCGAGACCATTATGGTCAACTGCAATCCGGAGACGGTCTCAACTGACTACGACACATCGGACCGGCTCTATTTTGAGCCGCTAACGGAAGAAGCTGTTCTCGAGATTGTGCACAAGGAACAGAGCAACGGCACCGTGAAGGGCGTGATCGTGCAGTTCGGCGGCCAGACACCTTTGAAGCTCGCGGCGGCGTTAGAAAAGGCCGAAGTCCCTATACTCGGGACCTCACCCGACGCAATTGATCTGGCGGAAGATCGGGACCGTTTCAAAGCGCTGATCGATCAGCTTGGTTTGAGACAGCCAAAGAACGGTATCGCCCGCTCCGCCGACGAGGCCGTCGCCATTGCGAAGCAGATTGGTTTCCCAGTTGTGATCCGCCCCTCCTATGTCCTTGGAGGACGGGCGATGGAAATCGTTCATGATGAAGCGCAGCTCGAACGGTACATCGCTGAGGCGGTCGTGGTTTCCGGCAAGAGCCCCGTATTGCTCGACTCATATTTGCGCGATGCAATCGAGGTGGACGTCGATGCCCTGGCAGACGGTCGCGACGTCTTCATTTGCGGCGTGATGGAGCATATCGAGGAGGCGGGCGTACATTCTGGGGACAGCGCCTGCTCGCTTCCGCCCCACTCCCTCAAACCTGAAATTGTGAGAGAACTGGAGCGGCAGGCGGCGGCCCTCGCGCGCGCGCTGAACGTGGTGGGGCTGATGAACATTCAGTTCGCCATACAGAACGACGACATCTACATCCTTGAAGTCAATCCACGGGCCTCACGAACCGTCCCGTTTGTCGCGAAGGTCATCGGCGAGCCGATTGCGGGCATCGCTTCGGAGGTCATGGCGGGCAAGCCGCTCGCGACGTTTGACCTGACCCCGGCACAGCTCGACCATATTGCCGTAAAGGAAGCCGTCTTTCCTTTTGCGAGGTTCCCCGGGGTGGATCCCGTGCTGGGACCGGAGATGCGCTCCACTGGCGAGGTCATGGGCATCGACCGCGATTATGCCGTTGCTTTCGCCAAGAGCCAGCTGGGCGGGGGTGCGAAACTACCCATGTCCGGCACTGTCTTCGTCTCGGTGAAAGATCTCGACAAAGACAAGGTGCTCATCCCGGCCCGCACAATGACTGAGATGGGCTTCCGTATTGTGGCGACGCGCGGTACGCAGCGCCATCTCGCCGAGCATGGGATCGCTTGCGAGCGGGTCAACAAGGTCCTCGAGGGGCGTCCCCACATTGTCGACGCCATTGCAAACGGCGATATAGATATCGTCTTCAATACAACCGAGGGCGCTAAGGCTCTGGCCGACTCCATGTCAATTCGGCGGTCGGCCTTGCTGAACCACGTTCCTTACTATACAACGCTTGCCGGCGCGCTGGCCGCTACCGAGGCTATTAGGGCCTTGAGAGCAGGCAGCCTGACCGTCGCCCCGCTACAAAGCTACGTTGGCCAAGGCTCACCCGAGCTCGCCGAGAAGCTGTAGAAACGGTCAAAATCAACAGATTCTTGACTTCGGTGGGTCAATTCCTTGACAGTATTGTTAAGGGGGCCCGCCCCTAAGGAGTTTGAACTGAAATGGAAAAGGTGCCGATGACCGCCGAGGGATATACGTCCCTTGAGGCTGAGATCAAGAATCTCAAGACCGCCGAGCGGCCGCGGATTATCAAATTGATCTCTGAAGCCCGCTCGCACGGGGATTTGTCCGAAAACGCCGAATACCATGCCGCCAAGGAGCTGCAGGGGATCACCGAGGCTCGCATCGCCGACCTCGAAGACAAGCTGTCACGAGCGGATATCATCGACGTGTCCAAGCTTAAGGGCGATCAGGTCATGTTCGGCGCGACAGTGACCCTGATCGACGAGGATACCGAAGACAAGGTCAAGTATCGGATTGTCGGCGAGATCGAGGGCAACGTGAAGGAAGGCAAGATCTCCATCACTTCTCCGATCGCGCGCGCGCTTCTCGGGAAGCGCAAAAAGGACGTGGTCGAGGTCTCGACGCCCGGCGGCGGCAAGTCCTACGAGATCGTCAAGGTCGAGTTCAAGTAAACAACTCCGCAGTTTGATCTAAGCCCAAGCAGAGACGAACGGCGCCGCCCCGCGGACCCGACCTTCAGGCGTTCACGAGCTTAGTGCGCAAGCCTGCGGCTGCGCCTTTTAGCCCCGGATAATCGCTGACGATCACATTCATCGGGATCGCCTCCACATAGGGCTTCATGCGGCCCTTGCGCTCGAATTCCTCGCGGAAGTCCGGCTCTTCCAGCCGGGGCAGCATTTTCGGTGCTATACCGCCACCGATGTAGACCCCGCCGCGCGCGCCGAATGCGAGTGCCATGTCACCTGCAAACCGTCCGAGCCAGCGCACGAAATAGTCCAGAGCTTGCACGGCCATGTCGTCCTCGCCGGCGATGGCCATGTGCTCGATTTCTGCAGGTGAACGCTCTGCGTCACTGAATCCATAGGACGCTGCTATCGCACCATATATGTCAGCGAGACCTGGTCCGGAGAGCGCGCGTTCGACGGACAAGCGCTCCAGGCCTTTTCGCATGCGCTCGAGGATCGCCAGTTCTCGTTCGTTTTCTGCCGGGAAGGTCTGATGTCCGCCCTCACCCGGCACCGGGACCCAGCCGGTCGGCGACCACACGAGACCTGCGACTCCCAAACCCGTGCCGGGGCCGAGCACGACCTTGGGTGCCCTTTCAACAGCGGTCCCGCCGCCAAGCGCGTGCAACTCGTCTTTCGAAAGCACTGGAAGCGCATAGGCCTGGGCTTCGAAATCGTTGAAGACGAACGCCGCATCAAGCCCTGCCTTCTTGGCAAGCGTCGTTTGCTTGAAAGTCCAAGTCGCGTTGGTGAACTTGACGG
>NZ_JBZMXT010000086.1:0-8537 GCF_058506495.1 Methyloceanibacter sp.
CGTCCTCGTTCGAAAACTGAAACCGTGATGGCGTCGATGATGAGGGCGCTTTCAGCCCAGGCGGACAAGGCGTGGATAGACACGCCCCCTCAAGCTCTTCAATCTTCGACAGAAGCGCTTGGGTAGAGACGTGTCGAAGTACGGTAAGATCTGGGATCGGCGGGCCGAGAAGCTTTACCCCGGAGGGACAATTCCGCTAGGTACGGTGTCGCTTCTTTTCGTTGCTGCGCACGGCACTCATCTTCGCATTGGACAATCAGGACGGGCACCGGTGAAATTGGACCGCGAGACCGAGGCGCTGCTCTTTTGGGTTTCGTCGTCAACGACGAATCCTTTGTGGCGGATGAGCCATGAAAAGGCGCGAGCGGAGTATCGCCGCTCCATCTCGAAAACCGAAGTCCCCCTCATCGAGGTCGGATCGACGCGCGACTTCGAAGTTGCCGGCCCCGCGAGCCCGATTCCCATCCGCGAATACGTGGCGCCAAAACCGAGCGGCGCCGGGATCTTGTTCTTCCATGGTGGCGGCGGTGTTCTCGGAAACATCGACACCCACGACAATCTCTGCCGCGCCTTATGTGTCGACACGGGCGCCGCTGTCTACTCAGTGGACTACCGCCTCGCCCCCGAGCATCCCTTCCCGGCCGCCGTCTACGATGGGGTGGCCGCGCTCGAATGGCTAACGGTCGCCGCGCTAGACTTGTCTATCGACCCGGCACGAATTGCCGTTGCGGGCGATAGCGCCGGTGGATCCCTCGCCGCCGTCGCGCTGCATGAGACCAAGGGCCGGCTCGTTGCACCTGCGGCTGCGCAGCTCTTGATCTATCCAGCGCTTGACCTGCGCGCGAAACAGCCGTCGCGCAAAGAGCTTGTCGATCAGTTCCCGATCCCCGAGGACATGCTCTATTGGTTCTTCAACCACTACTTTGGGCATGCCTGGCCGATTGCGGACCCGCGCGCGATTCCGGCACTGTACGAGGACGATTCAGGTCTGCCGCCAACGCTTATCACCACGGCGGGTTTCGATCCGTTTCGCGACGAAGGCGCCGAGTATGCCGAACGCCTTGCCGCCGCCGGTGTCCCGGTCGAGTATGAGTGCTATGAAGGCACGGTGCACGGTTTCATGAACATGGGACGCATGTTGCGCGTTGCCTACAAGACAATGCGTGAGCGTATGGGAACCTGGCTAAAGGAGCAGCTCGATGCGCCGCGTGCTTAAGCCTTCGGGCTTACGCGCGTTGGCCACAGTCGTGGTGGCGATCGTCGCATGGGTCGGCGTGCGTCAAGCCGCGCGGCACATCTCGCCGCCATGGGGTCGGACTGCAAGCGCGGACACGCCGCGAAGTCCAAAGCGCTTGATCCATTGAAGCTCGTCGGGAGCCGGTATTTCTAAGTTGGGATAGCGCGCATAGAGGCGAGACAGTGCCGATTGCACCTCAACCCGTGCGAGCTGCATGCCAAGACAAAAATGAATGCCCGTACCGAATACAAGATGCGGATTGGGCAGTCGATCGAGCTTTAGCTTGCCCGGTTCATCGAACGCAGCTGGGTCGTAGTTCGCGGCCGCCAAGAAGCCGACAATATTCTCCCCGCGCTGAAGCTTCTGGCCAAAGAACTCGCAATTTTCGGCAACGTAACGGGGCTTCGTACTTTGCACCGGTGTCGTATAGCGACCGAGTTCCTCCGTCGCCCGTTCCATTCGCGCGTGAAAATTGTCGAACAAAAAAGCTTTTTGCTCGGGGTTCTGTTCAAGCGCCATCACGCTGTCGGTGATGAAATGCGTCGTGGTCTCGAAACCTGCGAAGAGTAGCAGGAACACCATGGACAACAGCTCATCCTCGCTCAGCTTATCACCATCCTCCTCCGCTTGAACCAACTCGCTTATGAGCCCTTCGCGCGGATTCTTGCGGAACTTTTCGATCTGCTCACGGACATACCTGACCACGCCCGGCATCGTAAACACGATCCGCAACGCGGCGAAGCCTCGCAAAGCCGAAGTCATGTGGTTCGCCCATTCTGCAAACTTTCCACGATTCTCTTCGGGTAGCCCTAAGAGCCAGCAGATGACCTCCAACGGAAACCGGCGCGCATAAGCGGAGACAAGGTCGATCTCATGACGCCCTTCCGTCTCATCGAGAATCTGATCCGCTAGGGCCTCGATCTCGCCGCGCATACCCCGGACGAGTCGGCGCTGAAACGCCTGGTCGACAAGCCGGCGCAAGCGCCGGTGGTCTGGCTCATCCTTGAGCAGCATGTTGTTGCTGAGAACTTTGATGGCGTGGGGCATCCACCAGGACAAACCCGCGACACCCGACTTCCCCGCATGTCGGCCTTCCTGCACGAAGAGCCGATTATCCTTCAACATGGCTGACGTCGCATCGTACGTCGTCGTCGCCCAGACACGGCCGACAAAGGGCATCTTCAAGGGTATAACCGGTCCTGCATCGCGCAGCCCGGCAAAGAAGGCGAAGGGATCTTGTTTACTCTCCAGGCTCTGGAGGTCGACCCTCAAAGGGTTAGCGAGGGAATACGCGCTGACGCCACCGCCGTCGGACGCGGCGGCGCGACCGGACGCTATGACTGATGTCATTGACTTACGATCGAGTGGCTAACGCCCGAGCTCCCGCCAATCGTTCTCATGCAGCGCGACCCCGAAGTGTGCAGCAGCTTTCTTTGATATTCGCGAAAGCAACGTGTTGATCGGAATAGCTTACGCCTTCTACCTGATCGAAGCGGGCCAGCGCGTTCTTTACATGGGCCGCATTGGTACGCGGCTGATTCCGCTGCCGCGGAAAAGCGTACACGCTTTCAGGAAGCTCAGCGCGGTCGTGAATCTTGCCGTGCTCGTCGTGGGGCATCCAAGTCGTTTCCATCGGAGTCACTCCTTACCGTCGCTATTGGTCGGCGACGCACAATAATGGACTGCCAACCATATGGTGGGCGGCGCAGCTTGTGTCCAAGTCACTCGGTGGCGGCAGTGGGCGGGTAGTATCAACCAGTCTCCAGGCCTAAGTACGCGATCTTCGGTTTCGCCATCTATCCGCAAACCAGCAGCACCCGAGACCAGCAGCACAAACTCATCGCTTTCCTGATCGTACCATTCGCCCCTCGGCGTTTCTTGGCCCGCGGAGACAATCCGCTCGATGCGCAGGCCGGATCCGCCGACGATCTCATCGAAAAGTTCTGCTGCTTGCGGACCTGATGGAAGCCCTGCAGTCAAAGCGCCGGACTGAAGTTGACTTGGCCGCTTAGGGCGCAAGGTTCGTCACCTGATAGAAGCTCTCAAGCCACTTGCCGTCTATTCGCTTCATTATCGAGGTAATGAACACCTTGTTGTCGAAGGCCTCGCCGCCGAATGAGCCTTCGAACCTGGCCGTCAGTGTCCGCATGGCGCTGTCTGGTCCGAGCATTGTTACGGTGGGCTCGGATATATCGGTCTGCTTAAATTCGAGTTGGGGGAGCGAAGCAATAGCCTGTTCGACAGTTTCCGGCGCCGAACTGTAAGGCACGACGGCAATGTGGTCCTTCGTCATGAGTGACCGGATCGCCTCGGCATCCTTCTGTGCAAAAGCTTCGTCCAGCCGAGCAACGGCGTCGTCAATCGCCTCAATATCGGCGAGACGGTCGTCGGCGACAGCGGGCACCAAGAGAAACACGAAGGTCAACGCAGCGACGAAACATCTGAACATGCTAGGCTCCTATGAAGGTCGTCGACGATTTGGGGCGGCTATTTCATCCTGTCGAATGTGCTAGCACAACAGAGCTTCGATGCCATGACGTCTTTTGCCTCCGTCAACCGCGATCGGCCAATCCAGAAAGGCAAAGCGGCGCTGCTCGTGATTGACGTCCAGAACGGAACCTGTGGGCCTGAAGAGTCTGCGAGCCGGCCCGAGTTTCGTGAAGCACTGACGAAGCGGCTATTACCAAACGTCAGTCGCCTGCTTCGCGCTTTCCGAATGGCGCGACTTGAGGTGATTTTCACAGTGATTGAGAACCTTACCGCCGACGGCCGCGACAGAAGCCTCGACTACAAGCTATCCAACATGGGTTTTCCCCGAGGCTCGTGCGAAGCGCAGGTGATCTCGGCGCTCTCGCCTCAAGACGACGAACTCATCCTGCCCAAATCCTCCTCGTCCGTCTTCAATTCGACGACGCTGGACTATCTCTTGCGCAATATGGGCATCGAAGATGTGTTTGTGGTCGGCTGCCTGACCGACCAATGCATCGATCACGCTGTCAGGGACGGCGCAGATCGGGGGTTCTATATGACATGCGTCCACGACGCGTGCGCGGCCGAGACCGAGGCGCGCCACGAAGCGGCCCTTGCGTGCTTCCAAGGCTATTGCCGTATGCTCAACACCGAGGAAGTCCTTCGTCTCGTCCCTGGTTCCCGCGCGTCCTAGGCAAGAGGCTCCGCGCGCACATGTCTAGCGAATGATGTCGTCAGTAAATCTGTGCGTACCGCGCGCACAGCTCGGTTTCCGAGAGCTCCGCTACATAGACGACCTCCGATCGCTTGTGGCGCATATAGGCTTCGAAGAAGACCGGCCCAAACCAGGTCTTCATCGCAGTACTCGCGTCCATGAGGTCGAGTGCGGCGTTTAGGGAAGTCGGAAGAGCCGTCTCCGTCTCAGGAATCTCCATCTGTCGAGCGACGCCATCGGCACCGGCGAAAACCAATGCTCCGAGCGCCAGGTAGGGACTCGCGGCGGCGTCGCAGACTCGGAATTCAAGATTGAACTGCGCTTGGCGGCTCTCCTCTCCCCCGGCTTCGAAGACGGGACAAACTCGAAGCGCGGCGCCGCGATCTTGGAGCTTAAGGTCAGCCACGGTTGGCGCCCAGCGATTGGGGGTCAGTCTTAGATAGGACACCGGCGATGGCGCGGTTACCGCGCAAAGAGCAGGAAGGTGATGTAACACGCCGGCGGCAAACCGAGCAGCAACAGTGCTCAGGCCAAGTGGGGCCGCTGGATCGCTCGTCTCTGGTTTCCCCGATGCGTTGTGCAGGCTGAAATGAATATGAACACCGTTTCCGGCGCCGTCCGCGACCGGCATCGGTGAAAAGATGACACGGTTCTCCAAGCGAAAGGCTGCACCGCGGGCCATTTCTCGCGATATGACGGCCGCATCCGCCGCCGCAAGCGCCGAGTCGGGGCCCACCGTCATCTCATATTGCCGTGGACCGTATTCAGCCAAAAAGGAATCGGGATGGATGCTCGCGGCGCGAATAGCCGCTATCAGCATTTCACCAAAAATTCCCTGACGCCGAAAGGCGTTGAGGCTGTAAGCATGCCCAGGCACATCTTCTACACCTGTGTAAACAAACTCTTGCTCGAAAGCTGCCAGGAGCTCGAGCCCGCACGCCTCATTCAGTGCGTCGATCGCACGCCGCAGAAATGCGCGTACACAGCATTCCCATGAGGTACCGTCCGTGTTGCAGATGTCCCCCAGGAAGAAGTGCTCGGGCGCGGACCCATCGCGGAAATCCACATGGACCTCAGCGGACGGGTCAGGAACGATCATAAGGTCGCCCGACGTCCCAAATGGCGTGTCGAGGATGGGTCCGAAGCAAGTCTGCATCAGATTGGAGTGCGTCCATCCAATGCCGACCTTACGTCGAGTGGGTAGCTCGGTGGACGGAAATCCCTTGCCGCGGACGAGTCCGGCGATGTCGCACGTCCCAACGAACGTCAAATCCTCGCGCAGCATGACATCTCCAAAAGCCAACGGTAGCGACCGTCAGTCTATGTCAATGGGTAGCGAATTCGAGTCGCAAGTTCCGCCAACGCCGTGCGCTATTCCGAGTGACTGTGCTCGCTGGCCGACTTTACCCAGGCAGCCGAGAGACTCTGCAGCTCGCGAGCTTGCGCCTGTACGGCGCCCAAGTGGCCAAACCAATAGGCAACCCCAACACGCATCGCTTCCATCGGCGTCTTAGCGTGCACCAGATCGCGCGCGAGTTCTAAGCCAGCACTGACATTCGCATGGGCGATGTCCACGAGCTTCGTGTTCACTGCAACCGCGGCCGGAACTGTCGCGTTAAGAGCCTGACCCAGCCTCGGCGCTGCAGGTGCGACCACAGTCGGCTTAGCCTTTAGTTTCACAGACTTGGTCCGAGCACTGGGCTTGGCTGCGACCGGCGTGGTGGCAACACCTTTCCTCGGCGGCCTCGCAGGCGCTTTCGCCTTTGTTGTCGTCTTTGCGACGGCCTTTGCCGCTTTCTTGACCGCCATCCTTGTTGGCGACGTTGCGCTTTTTGCCAACGTGGTCTTGGGGTCTTTCTTGGCCGCTACTCCGGCCGGCTTGCTCTTTGGCTTTGACGACCGCGGCTTTTGAGCGGCTGGCTTCGGCGTCTTTGGCTGTTGGGCCTTTAACGTCGCAGTTCCCGTTTTGGCGCTTCTAGGCTTCGAGGCCGTTGGAGTGCCCTCGCTTGGGTCTTCGGCCTTCGGCACAGCAGCGCTAGCATCACTGGCTTTCGAAGAGCTCAGCTTTGTCCGTGACTTACGATCACGTTCAGTCATCGTCGTATCCTTAGGCATCCATCAATCTCCGCATCAAGCATGGAACCCACTCGATCACCGCATAGAAACGCTCGTGGCGCAGCGGTGGTTGCAATTACAATGGAACGCGACGCCAAATTCGCGGCAGGGCCGCTACAAGCCAAATGACTTGGTGTGTCCGACCTGGTGAGAGCTAAGAGTAATTCGCCGCAAGCGCAAGGTTTTAGCGCCTCACACATGCTTCCCTTTCTTGAGCAACGTTGCTTGCCAGGGGTAAACAAGCCGTGCCGGCCTATGGTCGGGATTTCCCGGGCCCTGCACCCGCTCCTCCACGACGCCGGCGACGCAACTTGCGCGTCCGCCAGAGATAGCGGCATCTTATGAAGATGTTCCAGAGCAGGAAAACCAGCAACGTGGCGAACATCATAACGAAGGCAATGGTAAGCATCGCTGGCAACCCACGAAAGATCGACTAAGGCTCATGCCCCTCGCGCCCGCTAAAGAACAAAATCCCGTGGCGAATGCCACGGACCGGGTGTTTTTCCGACTTCTTGTCGATAGTTACAAGCGGTTGCTTTCGCGCACGCCACCCTTCATGACGGGCTGCGACGGCGACGGCCCACACTGGCTTTACCGCATTTGCGACGCTTGTGTCCTCGCGCACAACACCGATTCGGATCCTTTATTCATTTATGCCAACAAGGCCGCACAAAACCTCTTCGAGTACGATTGGGATGAACTGGTGGGCATGCCCTCACGGCTTTCGGCCGAGGCGCCTAACCGTGCTGACCGCCAGCGGCTCTTGGATGCCGTTGCCCGCGATGGCTTTGCCACGGGTTACAGCGGCGTCCGAATCTCAAAATCCGGTCGCCGCTTCCGCCTCAAAGATGGAGTCTTATGGCAGTTGCGCGACGCCGACGACACGCTCCACGGCGTTGCAGCAACCTTCTGCAATTGGACGCGGCTGAAAGATCGCTGACTAACGATAGCCAGCGGCCTTAAGAGCCGACTTACATGTCTTAGTAAGGCTGGCTTTTTTCTGCCGCATGCAGACCTCGAGCTGCTTGGAGCCGACCTTCTTATCGCTGCAGTGCCGCTTGTAATCCGCCTTGCAGCTCGTGCGAATTGCCTTCGTGTAGGCGTTCGCATGGACTACACTGGCGAAAGAGACAGCCGTAAAGCCCGCAACCAGTAATCCCACAAAAACAGTCTTCATATTTCAAAGTCCCTTTGTTCCCGGCAGCGCAACCTACCAAACGCCCCTTCCAGCGCAAGTGCGCTTTCTCGGACGGGACGCAAAATTCAAGAAAAGCTGCTGTTCTGAGGGCGCGGCGCAACAGCGCATCCTGACCCGATGCCCTCAAACTTAAACCAATTCTACCATTTCCGCCGATGATCGGAAACCATGCTCCAAGCTGGCGGTTTCCGCCCAAGTAGCAGGCGGAAAGAGTTTCATCTCCTCACAATCGACGATTTTCGACGATTATTCTTCTTCAACGCGCCTGGCGCAAACCACAAGGCCGTTCTCTGTCGTCATGTCTGGGCCTCCGCTGTCCAATTGCTCCAAAGGTCCTTCCTACGCTCTGGTAATGTTTGGACCGGGTCCCTACATGCCATCGGTCACCTTCTTGGTGAGGGGCCCGCGCCCGCGGGTTTGAGGGAGGCTAAGGCGACCAAATTGTCGCCGGTTTGTCATCTGCCACCACAATAAGTGCGTCTTGGGTCAAGCATGTTTGCGAGCGGAGGCTGTCATGAATTTCGGAGATATAGTCGGTGAACTGATGCGGCAGGGCATGTCGCCCCAAACGCAGAGCCGAGTTGAACATGCGACGGGTCCGTCCGGTCTAGGGAACACATCGGGTTCGGCTGACCTAGGAGCAATTCTCGGGAGCGTGCTTGGTGGGTCCTCCTCAGGCGGTGGCTCCGCAGGCGGTCTCGCCGATGTTTTAGGCAGTTTGCTCGGCGGTCAGAGCGGTGGCTCGGCTGGACAGAGCGGCGGTCTTGCCGACGTGCTTGGTAGCGTTTTGGGCGGCGGACAAG